>NZ_JBHIND010000020.1:0-6913 GCF_042194695.1 Bartonella sp. CM86QHHN | reverse complement strand
AGGAGCAGATTTTACAGAGGTAGGAAAAGCCTTGTTAGAATGTGGAATGCCAACACCTTATTATACCGATCCAGAAAGCAGAAAGCTTAGTATCAATGCATGGGCAACAATTCATGCGTGTATGGTTCAATCAGGATTCCATTATGAAAATGAACATGAGGGTGGATGGTGTTATACTTTTAAAGCCGAAAACCTTCCCATTTGTCGTCCAGGCGCTGTGATCCCGAGGCCCAGTGTCAAGAAGCGCTTAAACAGCCCTTTTTGTAAAAAATATAAAAACGCACCTGAATGCAAACCTTAAGTCTTGCTAGTGATGATCAACAATCCGCCATCCTTGCCTTCGCTTGGAATGGCGCGATTGTTTCCTCACGCACATTATTTAACGGATGAAGAAAAGAAGCATTTGCAAGAAGGTGCTGATGGCAAGGTGCATTTTTTCCTCAATGGTATTCTTACAACACCCTATGAGGCGGCTGTTTATGCGGTTCAACATGCGAAGGATAAAAATGAACCGCTTTATTTTGTTGTGTTCCCAGACGCGGCAAGCAGGGGCTTAGCAACAAGATTCAAAGTATATAAAGATGTGTAAGGGCGTATTGATGTCTATAGCTTTTTATGATTCAATAAAAAAAGTAAGTATTAAAGAAAAAATCTCAAATCAGAAATTAAAGGTGGTCTAAAAGGTGGACCCAAAAAGGTGGACGAGCAATGCTTGAAAAGGTGGACGAGAGGGGACGTTAAGTGAGGGCGATTCATCGGTTATCAGCATCATTCGTAAAGACGTCCTCGCAGGGTAAATATTGTGACGGGGCGGGGCTATGGTTGAATGTTCGAAAAGACAATACACGCTCTTGGTTTTTTCGCTATACGCACCACAATAAGCGCCGTGAAATGGGACTTGGTCCTGTTACAAAACTCTCTTTAAAAGAAGCGCGTGAGCTTACAAGATATTATAGTGATATTCTTAAAGAAGGCAATGATCCTATTGTCTTTCGAGAACAGACTATTTTAAAACAGCAAAGCAATATTTTTCAAGAAATTGCAAAAGCGGCTTTTGAAAGCAAAAAAGCAGAGTTGAAAAATGAAGGTAAAAACGGTCGCTGGTTTTCTCCACTAGAGTTGCACGTGATTCCACACATAGGTAATTTACCTATAGAAAAATTAACAGCCAATATCATTCGCAATGTTCTCGCGCCCCTTTGGCATGAAAAAGCAGACACAGCGCGAAAAGCACTTAACCGTATCAATATTTGCTTGAAATATGCTGCGGCTCTTGGTTTAGATGTTGATTTACAGGCTTGTATGAAGGCACGCGCTCTTTTAGGAAAACCACGTGCTACATCAACAAATATTCCTGCTATGCCATGGCAAGAGGTTCCGGCATTTTATCAAAGCTTGGATGATAAGATCCTTTCAAATTTAGCACTGAAGCTCTTGATTTTGACTGGAGTACGGTCGTATCCATTGCGCTATTTGCGCCTTGAACAAATTGATAAAGATATATGGACGATACCCAAAGAAAACATGAAAGGTATTGTAGGGAAAGTTTCAGACTTTCGCGTGCCACTAAGTGATGAAGCTTTGAGAGTTATTGAAAAATCTCTCCCCTTTGAAAAAAATGGTTTTCTCTTTTCTGGTCTTAGAGGCAACCCCATTTCTGATGCCACCATGGCAAAGTATATGACAGTTTGTGGCTTAACCTATCGTCCCCATGGTTTTCGGTCAAGCTTACGGGATTGGATAGCAGAGACAACGTCAACACCATTTGAGATTGCCGAAACTGTTCTTGCACATACAGTTGGGAGTTCAGTGACGAAAGCCTACATGCGAACGGATTTTTTAGAACAGCGACATGTTCTCTTGGAACAATGGGCGTCTTTTATATCAGGAAAGGCTTGACAAAATTAAAAATAGAGAGTCTTTTCTCAGAAATTTTTCTCAAATGATGTAAGTGCCTGAACTGGATTCTTTTGCAGCATTTACGTTTACTTCACTTTGAAATAAAAGGAAAAAGTTGGACGATGTTTAAAACATTACTCGCCTTTTAGCTAGAGAAGATTAAAGAGAGATTCCAAAGTGTGATTCATATATAAAGTAGACTTTAATATAGAATATTTGTCAGTTTACCATGTTAATATTATGATTCGATATTTTGTATTGTTGGTTAAGAGTAATGATAAACACTAAAGAATTTTCTTTAAAAACACTTAAACTTGATCTAGAAAATCCTAGAATTCCCAGATTCACAAGTGAAAAGGATGCTATAAATTTTCTTTGTATTACAGAAAAAATTTTGGAATTGGCCGAAGATATTGCTGAAAACGGGTTGTCTCCATTTGAAAAGCTTATGGTAATACAAGATGGAGAGAAGTACGTTGTTAAAGAAGGTAATCGGCGGCTTGCTGCGCTCAAACTTCTTGATAATCCAAGTCTAGCTCCAGAGCATCTAAGTAAAAAGATCGCTAAATATAGTGCTGACCGTAAAATTCACATAACTTCTGTAGAATGTGCTATTGCTTCTGACATAAAAGAAGCAAATCACTGGATGGAGATAAAGCATTTAGGTCAAAATAATGGAAAAGGTGTGAAGCCATGGAATGCTATACAAAAGTCACGTTATTCGCCAGACAATCCGAATAGATTTGCATACCTATTATTGAATCATCTGTTGGAGGATCCTTCATTAGATTATGAGATAACGACTGTCACACGTTTGATTTCTAAAACAACTTTTTTTGAGTATACTGGAATTTATTATAATCAGTTGGAGGACAAGCTCATCTTTTCATGTTCATATGAAGAAAATTCTGCACTTGATAATTTTTTGAAACAATTTGTACAAGATATACTTGAAAAAAAGATAAATTCTCGTTCTTGCAATAATAGAAAAGATATAGAAAAATATTTTGAAATCTTATCTCGCAAATTTGGTCTAACTAAATCATTTGATTCTTCTAATCTAACTAATTTATTTAGTTCTTCTAAAAAGCTTGCTAGAAAAGGCAAGGATAAAAAAGAAACAGAGTATTCTAAAAGAAAAGATAATCTACCTACAAGCGATGCGAATAAAGATGGAAATTATCCAAAACAAAAATTATTTCGCCGCATTTATGATGAAGAAATTGCAGATCAGTTGCAGAAATTAGGTATTATAAAACCCATCAGTATATATTCTTCAGTAAAAAAATTAGGTACTGACGCTGATACACCTCTTGTGTATATAGCGTTTAGTTGTTTATTCGAAGGGCTGACAGGATTTTTAGGCCGAGAAAACAAATCTTTTGATAATTTTTTAAAGGATAAGTTTTCAAAGTATTGTCGATTATTAAAAACCGAACTTGACGATACACAGTATATAAATGAAAATGAGAAAGCTATTTTAGACACTCTAGCGAAGGTTAGAATGCAAGCCAATACAGCTAAACATGCCTTCCGTTCAGCACCCTTGAGTTATCTAGAGGTTCTCAGTGATATACAAGTATTAAAGCCAGTGTTAATGCAATTAATCAATGAAGTGTATGACAAAAAATTGCAGAATGCTCGTCAAATGCTTTAGCCATTGCTGGCCAATATGAACAAAATATGATAACATGGCTTTGTTTTAATACTGTAAGGTTTACAGAGATGGCTTATAATTATTCTCCATTAAGGTATCCTGGTGGCAAGGCTGCACTCTATGGAAGAATCAAAGAAATTTTTGAGAAAAATGGATTAAATGGATGTTCTTATCGTGAGCCTTTTGCTGGTGGGGGCGGATTGGCTCTAAATTTTCTTTTAAATAACGATGTTAAAGATATCTACATTAATGATATTGATCCGTTTATTTGGAGTTTTTGGTATTGTGTTTTGCACAAGACAGAAGAATTAATAGAAAAAATCAATACAACGACCATTAACTTAGAAGAGTGGTATAAACAAAAAGAAATTTCTCCCGAAAACGCAGACGTGCTTAGCGTTGGGTTTGCTGCATTTTTTTTGAATCGCACAAACAGATCTGGAATCATTAAAAATGCTGGTCCTATTGGAGGAAAACAACAAGTTGGGAGTTACAAAATAAACTGTAGATTCAACAAAAGGGACTTAATTAGCCGGATTAGAAATATAAGTGTACAAAAAGATAGGATATATTTAACTCGTTTAAATGCACAGGAATTTTTGCTGCGTTATGGAACTGATGAAAACACCTTTTTTTATATGGACCCTCCTTATTTTAAAAAAGGAAAAGAGCTGTATACTTCATTTTATAAAGCTAAAGATCATTGCGATTTAGAAAGTATCATTTCTAAACATGTGAATGCGCTTTGGTTAATTACTTATGACAACGTAGAAGAAATTAAATTCTTGTACAATCAATATCCTAAAATAGAATTTAATATACGGTATTCTCTACAAAATAAGAGACAAGCTCAAGAACTGATGATTTTCTCACCAAAGATCAAAATTCCACAATCATTAGAACAGAATATAACATCACTTTGTAACGTGGCTTAGCTGCTTTCATAAACAAAATTTGTTCTCTCTACAAGCTTTGAAAGTTTGATTGCTGTCAGTCAATTTCATATTTTAAGGAAAGGTTTGGTGTGTTTAACTCTTTGAGAACCACTATTTTAAATGGGCGAAGACATTCTCTATCGCCTCCATGAGACGAGCAAAATTAAGAAATCATTTTCTAAAGAATTTCGCGCGTCTCAGAGTATGTTTAGAGTTGGATATTTGGTTTTTGTGTAAAAATACTTACAAACGCATCCATAATACGTGAAAAATCAAGCGCTAATAAGAGTATAATGAGTACAATCCATTTCGTATAACGCGACATCACTTTTACACTTTTGTAGGTCATGATGATTTCTTGAAGTATTTCTTTTTCTGCTTCTGTAAGCTCTATATCGTCTTGTGTTTTTTTTCTAGCCATGTTTCCACCCACACAAGCGTTCACCTAGATTATTGTGCTTTAAGATCTCTCTTGCTAAGTTTGAACTGATGGCGTTCAGATCTTGCTTATCTAAATAAATTGGCAACCAGCCAACACAAGAAGAAGCATATTTATTTGTCGCGCAACCAGTCAGAGAGAGCAGTACGCACATCAGCATCACTTTTTTGATTAACTTCACTTTCCACCTCCAGACGTGTTGTGGCTGCTTTTAAAGCTTTTTCTGTTTGCTTTTGTTGCTCTGCTTTTTTCCCAAGAGTAAAAGCTCTTGCTAAAATCATAAAAAAAGCAGCTAAAGCCGCGCCTATTAACAGCAGATTTCTTTTCATCCATAAGATCATAGGCGGTGTTCCTGAAAACGTTTGGCAACAAAGAAAATACCAACACATGCGGCTAAAATCATAATGGTGGCCAATGCCCATTGGATGGGTCCATTTCCTGCTAATAAGCCTCCAAGCCCAGAAAAAGAACCAATAATCGGTGCCAATGCTTCGGCTTTGAAAACCCCCGTTGGTGCTTGCGTTTCTACTGTTTGATAATTGGAGGAAACAAAAGCCCCTTTCGCCCATAAGCCTGTTTCTGCCGCACGCCGGTGTGCTAGACCTTCAAGACGCTTACCGCCTGCTTTGGTCCATTTCTGTAGCTCGGCAGGGACAGCTTCATATTCACCTTGATTGAGCTTTTTTAACAGTGTCGAGTTACAAAAGGCTGTTGTTCCTACATTATAGCAAAACGACACTAACGCCGCGAATTGTTCATCTGTTAATGAAACTGTAACAGCGCGTTCAACGACATTTTCAAATTGTCTTAAGTCTTGGCAAAGAAGTTCTTCTGCTTGCTTTTCCGTGATGGTCATGCCTTCGTAAATAAAAGGCTTTCCAGCATTGTTTGTATGTCCATAACCTATTGTCCACACACCAATGGTATCTTTGTAGGCGTTTAAACGCAAGCCTTCCCATTGTTTGATAAGTGCTAGCCCTTCTGATGATATTTTTCGCATGTGTTGCTCCATAAAAAAGCCCCACACAAGGCGGGGATGAGTGAATATTAAAAATTGCAATTATTGCCTTTTATTAAAAATCTCGTTTCATGTAACTTTTTTCTGTGTTATACGTTACATGAAACATAATGGAGATTTTGTTATGGCTACAATGCACGTCAATGAACGCGTTCAAAAACATCGCAACGCACAAAGAAAAGCAGGTTTGCGTTTAATGCAAATTTGGGTACCAGATATTCGCCAACCGAACTTTGCAGAAGAGTGCCGACGCCAATGTCGCTTAGTCGCAAAAATGGATAAAACAGATACATCTATGCAGTTGTTGATGGATCAATCTTTAATGGATGTTGATGGCTGGACAGAATAATGCGTGGATCTCTCGTCACAATAGCTATGCAAGGCGATTTTGGTAAACCAAGACCTGCGTTAATCATTCAAGCTAATCAATTCAGTGAGCATACAAGTGTAACGGTTTTACCCATTACTAGCACACTTGTTGATGCGCCATTACTCCGCATTACGATTCAGCCAACCGCTAAAAATGGTTTGCAAAAACCTTCGCAAGTCATGATTGATAAGATTATGACGGTAAGATGTGAAAAAGTTAGTCCAGCTTTCGGCTCCATTCATGCAGATAAAATGGTAGAAATTGAACGCTGTTTAGCTGTATTTTTAGGAATAGTAAAATAAAAATAGTATTTCTTTTTATCATCATAAAATAGCTTTGTTTATCTATCCTCTTCATCCATATGGATGACGCCTTCGCCTTCGTCGCATGCGTCTGGTGGGGCGTTTGGGTCGAGGGTATCATCTTTGTCTGGTGTGGTGTTTGCAACGTTTCTAGCTGTGTCTTCTTGGGCTTCATCAAAAAGCTCGCACTCTATTTTTGTGGTGTAACCACTCGTTTTATCAAGTTTGTGCTTAACGCTCTTGATGCGCCATTCTGCTGGAATATAGGGGCGGAAAGGGGGCTCTTGAACAAG
>NZ_JBHIND010000033.1:0-2314 GCF_042194695.1 Bartonella sp. CM86QHHN | reverse complement strand
TCTAGGTGAACTTTGTATCACTATCTCTGGGTATAAAGACGAGCCTTATGTAGATACCATAATTTCTGAAGACATAATGCAACCTATAAAATCCAAACTCTAACAACCAAACAACATTTTTAAACACCAGCGTGATTCACGCCACGGGTGAATTGCGCTCAAATAGGAGGAAATCAAGATGAGTGAACTAAGTACCACACGAACGGAATTAGTGGAAACAACGAACGATTGTGAAGTCAAATCTACAGCTATGGAGCTGATTTTAGAAAGAGCTCTAAAAGATGATGTCGATATGGAACGTCTCAAGAGCCTTCTTGAATTGCGAGAAAAGGAGATAGAACGACAAGAGCGTCAAAACTTTGTCCGTGATCTTTCTACTATACAAGTGGAATATAAAAATATCGAACAAAATGCCATTAATACACATACTAAAAGCACCTATACAACGCTTGATAAATATATTGATGCTATTAAAGAACCTCTTGCAAAACATCACTTTGCCTTGTTCTCTCGTATCAAAGACCAGAATTCAAATAGTATAACCGTAGAAATGACTTTAAAGCATATATCGGGCAATGAAATATCAACACAAGGAACATTTCCCCTTGATGCTACGGGGAGTAAAAACAACGTACAAGCGGTTGGTTCTACTATAAGCTACGCACGTCGATATCTCTTAGGCATGCTTCTTAATGTTGCAAGAAAAGAAGACGATACAGATGGAATAACACTTCTTGCGGGTATCTCTTCTGAACAGATGAATGAAATCAAAGAATTAATTAAAAAAACACAATCTGAAGAAAGTAGGCTTCTCTCTTTCATAGGAGTAAAAAATCTAAAAGATATGTCTTTTAAACAAGCACAAACCGCTTTGTTTTCTTTGAAAAAAAAGCAACGAAAGCAAATGAATAAAGCACAACAAGAGCAATTAGATGCACCTATACAAGATATCGAATATGCGCCAACTCAACAAGAAACGGCGGTGTGAAATGGAACAAAGGACAGCAGAGTGGTTTCAAGCGCGCTTGGGTAAAGTCACTGCTTCAAACGTTTACAATGTAATCAGTAAGACAGCAAAAGGTTTGCCTACAAGCAAATATGAAGACTACAAAACGAAACTCATGACAGAACGCTTAATAGAGGAAATAAGCCAATCTTATACAACACCTGCTATGCAATGGGGCATTGAACATGAAGAGAATGCCTTAAGAGAATATGAATTCATTTATGACGCAGAAGTCACAAGATGCGGGTTTATCCCACACCCAAAAATGAAAATGGCTGGTGCAAGTCCTGATGGGTTCATT
Source organism: Bartonella sp. CM86QHHN (assembly GCF_042194695.1). Lineage (NCBI taxonomy): Bacteria > Pseudomonadati > Pseudomonadota > Alphaproteobacteria > Hyphomicrobiales > Bartonellaceae > Bartonella > Bartonella sp. CM86QHHN. The sequence goes on along the minus strand of NZ_JBHIND010000033.1, from coordinate 1,007 downwards.
GGAGAGGACGGTTTAATCGAAGTCAAATGTCCACAATCAACAACCCATCTTCGTTTTTTTATATATGACGAAATTAAACCAGAATATCACGCACAAATGCAATTCCAAATGGCATGCACTGGACGTAAATGGTGTGATTTCATGAGCTATAATCCAAACTTTGTAGGCAAATCTACTGGTTTGAGAATGAAAGTCAAACGCGTCCTCCGTGATGAGAAACACATTGAAGAGATCAATAAAGCGGTCGAAATCTTTTTAGGGGAAATAGAACAAGAGATGCAAAAGATTTTGGCAAAAGCTGCTTAAACCTATGGGGGTGCTCTCTCCTCCCAGCACTCCCACCCATTTACCAAGGAAATTAAACGTGTGTAACACTAAACATATTATCATACAGCCTGCTAAAGATGAGGAATTTTGTTTTTTTACCATTGGCTATGAAGGTAAGTCCCTTGAGGATTATCTTAGTTGTCTCATAGAAAACAATATCAAAACTTTATGTGATGTTCGTAAAAATCCAATAAGTAGAAAACACGGATTTTCGAAAAGACAATTAGAGAAAGCTGTGAGCAATATTGATATTGAATATATGCATCTGCCTGAACTTGGAATTGCTTCTGAAAAACGAAGAAATTTGAAAACACAAAAAGATTATGACCGCCTTTTTGAAGATTATCAAAATACAACTCTCAAGAATAATTCTTGTGCAATAAACAAATTATATCAAATGTTTTTAAACAAAAAGCGCGTTGCAATCACCTGTTTTGAAGCCAATGTATGCATGTGTCATAGAGGACAACTCGCATTAGCTCTTACTCAATTGCCTGATTGGAAATATGAAATTAAGCACATCTAAAAAATAAACTTGTAAATTTTTAAAAGTTGGAGTGCTTCACATGCCTTCCAGCATTCCCACCCATTTAATTAATATAAAAAAGAGAAAGGTAATGAGATGATATTTGATGATGGAGATAGATATGTAACGACACGTGAGTGTGCACAGCTTTTTA
>NZ_JBHIND010000051.1:0-190759 GCF_042194695.1 Bartonella sp. CM86QHHN | reverse complement strand
ATTCCCCATCCACCCTGTACCACCGGTACCATAACTATACCCAACATTCATTGAAGCGCTTTGCGTGTGGTTTTCTGTGCTCTGCGTATTTTGCGCACTTTTAAAGATGATATCTTTACCTGCTTCCATGGTGATATTCCCGCTCTGTTCATCATTGCTTTGCATCGGGTTTGTACCGGCAATAATATCGGCTCCAACACCATGGATGCTGCCTTTGTGGGCTTGCATATTAACAGCGCGTCCTGCTTCTATGCTATCTGTTACCGCTGTAGAGGTCTGAACAGAGGCTTCTGCCTTCTCTGTCTTAAAGCCCACGGTTACGCTAGCAGAAACATCAGCAATATCACGAATAGACTGTTTGTTTCCACTCTTCATCTCATTATAAAGACCTTTGCCTTTGCTATAGAGATCATAGCCTTTTAGACCAGCAATAAGACCATTGCCGATTTTGTGTTTTGTATCCCCATGACCAAAACGTTTGACTGCATCCCTTACATCTTGTACAGCACCAAGAATGCCCACATTGACAGAGCCTGTCACACCAGCAAAAGACTTTTCATGTGTCTCTTTGCCGTTAGAGGTATCATAGCTTTCTGATAGGGTGATATTATTGCCGGCATCCATGTTGACATCACGATCCGCCGAAACAATGGCTGCTTGTAAATTCACATCATTGTCAGCAGTAATCTGCACATCTTGGCGTGCCGTGATGTGTGATTGTGTGGAAGTGGTTTCCCATTGATCGCCCGTATCTTTGGCGCTTGCAATTCCAACACCTACAGAAGCACCGCTGTTGCTCTTTTCAAACTGAAACCCAAAGCCTTCCCGTTCTTCTACAGAGTTTGACTTATGGCTATTATGACCAACAAGCACATTGACATCACGAGCTGCCGAAAGGTTAATATTCTCACCTGCAAGGTCAGAGCCAACAATTGTCACATCTTTTTTCTTGGCAGTGATGTTGATCGTACCATCCGCATTGAGAGAAGAACCTTGATGCTCAAAACTCTCTTCATTTTCTGTCTTTCCCTCACTCCCGTATATCGACACAAAGCCCTTACCTGATCCCACACCAAAACCTGTTTCATGGGTCTCTGAATGGCTTTTATGGTGATCTGTCATGCCATCAATCGTCACATTTTCTCCGCTCACATTGATATCTTGACCGGAAAGCAGATGAGAAGCCGTGATTGTGGTCTCTTTATCTGATTGTGTGATAATGTTGCCCGTCGCCCCAAGGATAGAGGAGACCGTTGTGGTATGCGATTGAGATGTATCGGACGATTCCTCATGCAAAAAGCCACTTGAAGACGATTGTGCTTGCTGATCCAAGTGTTCTTGGGCGCCTTTGATAGTAATCTTTCCCCCAGAGTGAATGGTAATATCCGCTTGTTTCTGTTCTCCTGGTGCTTTCTCTCCTGACGTTTCCTCTGCCTTACCGGCTATGAGCGTCGAGGCGACAACTTCCGTGTTATTTCCGGAATCAATGGCAATGCCTTCACCCCCTGTTATGCTTGACCCCACAACTTGGCGCACATCCATCTTGTTATGCTCAGATTTGCTGCTACTAAATGCTCCACCCTCTTTATGGTACGACATCTCATAATGTAAGCTATTCTCTGCATTATTGATCAGGACATCGTTGCTGGCTTTCAGCCCTACCTTGCCATCAGCCGCAATGGAACTACCTGTGATGCTAAGATCATGCGATTTGCCATCCTGCCCTGCAATGACAGTGGTGTCACCTCCCGATTTTATCGAAGAGCCAACGGCATGAGAGGCTTGCATATCCACTTTCGTGTTTTTAGTGCGAAGATGATACTCCATCTCATCTTCTCTTACCCCTATTGTTATCTCCCCTTGGGCGCCAAGAGCAACATTGCCCTTGGCATCTATATCGGAAGCAGCAATATGGATATCACCACCCGATAGAACAGTGGTCTCTTTTCCAGAACTTAAATGAGAGCCATTGTGTAAAGCAACATGAGATGTTTCACTCCCACTCTGATTGTCCATGCTGTTGCGTGTGGCATCAATCGAAACATTCCTCTCAGCCTGCAAGAGGAGTTTATCCGTTGCTTGAACATCAGAGCCTAAAATATTCAAATCTTGTCCAGAGATAAGTGGGCTTGATGTACTTTGAAAAATATTTATTTAAAACAAATGTGTGAATACACAACAACAAGTGTATTCCGTTTAGGGCGTTCTGTTTTGTATGAGGAGTGTGATCACATAAAAAGAATGCAATAAACAAAAACGTAAGACAATGCATCATCTTTATTTTCATTATTTAAAAGATATTGCTCTAAATGCTTTTGAAAATCGTAAAGCTAAATTAAAAGAAGATGGTAAAGTTGGAAACTAGTTTTTCTCTTTGTAACTTTATATTCTTCCCCAATGAAACTGTATTTCCCAAAGCTTACTCCAACAGATATACGTAATACGCTTGCTCTAATCTGGCATATGCAGAATAAAGTTAGTCACTGGTTATGATCTTTTCCTATTTCTGAGATTAATTGAATACTTTTCCTTATGCGTAAAATGATAGCCGTGATATAAGATTTTATGTAATAAGTAGTTATAAAATCCATATATACCACCAATTAGCCCTCTATAATATAAAACTTTTTTCTTTAAAGTCTTATAGCACAAAATGATACAAGTAAAAATAGAAGGGATTAAGAGATATAGAATAGAGAGCTAATAAAATAAAGGCCTCGTTAAACGAGGCCTTAGTATTTTTTGTGCTGATAATTTCATTTTTACGAAATTAGAATTTGTAAGCGACACCTACACGGAAGTCATTGGTTTTGTAGTTGAATTCACGTGTATCGTTGGCGAATTTCTTTTTACCAAAATCGGAGTAACGGTATTCAGCACGTAAAAGAACGTTGTCTGTCATTGCAAAGTCAACTCCACCACCAATAGTGAAACCAAGCATTGTCTTCGTGTCATCAGCCCAAGTGCCACCAGTCAAATCTATGGCTTGCTTAGCCCCTGCCTCTGGCACTTTTCCATCCCCGTCAGCTTTCTGCTCAACTTTAGCTCTCTCTCCTTTTCCTGCAACGGATTGAATGCCCTGCACCTGCGCATAGGCAATACCACCAGCAACATAAGGCATAATACGGTCAACAGCAGCAAAACCGATACGGACACGTGTCGCACCAGACCATTTTTCTTTGTAACTGTGCGTTTCTGTTACCTTGTCACCGTTTTCAAACCGTTGCTGACCTTTTAATTCAACCTTAGCTTTTTCAAGGGCATCATTAAAATTTGCTGCATCTTTTTCAGTAAGAGTCAATTCACGGGCTTTTTTTGATTCTTCACGGTCTGCCCAAACTGCATCGGTTTCAACACCGAGAACGAGACCATTTCCGAGGTCTACGTTAGATCCGGCATAAATGCCACCCATGAAACCAGAAGGACTAGGTGTGTTATCTTTTTTGAAAAGTTCTTTGTCTGCTCCTGGAATAGTTACTTTAGTTTTACTCGAAAAGTTGCCAACTTGACCACCAAGATAAAAACCTGTCCAAGAAAACGAAGGGGCTGCTGCAATAACTGCTGGGGCTGTTTCACGAGGGATGATAACATCAGCAGCTTGTGCTGCAGAAGCTGAAATTAAAGCGGCAATAGAAGTTGCTATTAAAGATTTTGTATTCATAATTTTGCTCCTAAATTAACTATCAAACGACCTTACAAGATTACAGATAGAAAAGCTGTAGTAAAAATATCACAATCATACAAATAAAACCCCAGAAAACAGCGGTTTTTTAAAAGTCAATATCTTTTGGAAATTTAATTTTTTATTAATACTTTTTATTCATAATTGCACTTTTGATGAAATTAGAACTTGTAAGCGATACTTATACGAAAGTCATTGCTTTTGTAGACTAGTTTAAGATAATCCTTTTTAAATTCCTTCTTAGCAAAGTCTAAGTAACAGTATTCCGCACGAAGCAGAATATGATCTGTCATCGCGAAATCTATACCACCACCAAGGATAAAACCCTCCATCGTTTTTGTTTTATCAAATACTGTAGCAGAAACTCTTTACTTGGCTTACCCATTTTCCCAACTTTTTTGTTCCTGAAACTTTACCAACACCTTGTATTTGCGCATAAGCAATACCACCAGCTACATAAGGCATAATGCTGTCAGCGACAGAAAAACCAACACGAACCCGTGTTGCACCAGACCATTTTCTTTGAAACCAATGCGATACACTGCTGTGTCACCCTTTTGAAACTTTTCATTTTCATCCAATGTGACACCAGCATCTTTAAATTTATCATTAAAATCATCAATCACAAGAATCTTTGAGACCGTCTTCGTCTCTCCTCGGTCTGCCCAGACTGCATCGGTTTCAACACCTAGAATGAGAACATTTCCAAGATCTACGTTGGAACCTAAATAAATACCACCGATGAAACCGGAAGGCATAGGTAGTGCATCTTTATCTAAAGTTTTTTCTTTTGTCTCAAAATCAAATACATAAACTTTGACTTGAAAAGTTGCCAACTTAACTACCAAGATAAAAACCTGTCTAAGAACACGAAAGAGCTGTGATAACTGTTGGAGCTGTTTTACGAGGAATGACAATATCAGCAGCTTGTGCCGCAGAAGCTGTAGTCATAGCGATAACAAAAGTTGTTACTAAAGATTTTATATTCGTAAACTTTGCTCCTCATTTATTTACGAGCACAGTATTATACGACTACAAAAAAAACGCTGTAGTAAAATGATACAATCATAGGAAACGAAAGCTGACGCAAGATAAAGTCATTTCATAACTTCACGTTTCATAAGAATTTTCATAAGAAATTGTAAGTTACAAGTATGTGTAAATTATTGATTTTATGGAATAATTGTTATCTGTCATTTATAAAAATCTTTTTAAGAAAATCTAAATAATATCTTTTACTCCCCTAATAAATATAGGGTATGTGATAATATAACAACAGAAAAGAATAGAGGCCCTGTCTTTGACAGAGCCTCTTGAAAGTTTATTTCGTTGTTTACGAAATTAGAATTTGTAAGCAACACCTACACGGAAATCATTGGTTTTGTAAGCGAATTTATCCCCGTCCTTTACAAATGCTTTTTTACCAAAGTCTGAGTAACGATATTCTGCACGCAATAGAACATTGTCTGTCATTGCAAAGTCAATACCACCACCTACAGTGAAGCCAACCATTGTTTTCGTTTCATCAAACACTTTAGCAGAAGCGATTTCGGCACCTTCAGCTGTCGCTGCCTTAAGAAAATCAACCACTTGCAGCTGCGTATAAGCAATACCACCAGCAACATAAGGCATAATGCGATCAACGGCTGCAAAACCAACACGAACGCGTGTTGCACCAGACCATTTTTCTTTTATAGAGGTGCCCTCTACACGTTTGTCAGTCGCCACGATACCAGCAATAGTTTTTCCTGTAGCAGGTGTAGCTTTCGCTACTGTAAGCTTATCTTTGAAACTGTCAAGGCCTGCTTCCCCAATGACTGCTGAATGCGCTTTTGAATCTTCGCGGTCAGCCCAGACTGCATCGGTTTCAACACCTAGAATGAGGCCATTTCCAAGATCTACGTTAGAACCTACATAAATACCACCCATAAAACCGGAAGGCTTAGGTGTCCAGTCTTTATCTGTAATTTTCTTTTTTGTTTCTGAATCAACTACATCAACTTTACCTGAAAAGTTACCAACTTGACCACCGATATAAAAGCCTGTCCAAGAAAATGAAGGGGCTGAGATAACTGCTGGGGCTGTTTCACGAGGGATGATAACATCAGCAGCTTGTGCTGCAGAAGCTGCTGCTATAGCGATAACAGAAGTTGTTACTAAAGATTTTATATTCATAAACTTTGCTCCTAATTTATTTATGAGCACAGTGCTACAAGATTACAGAAAGAAAAGCTGTAGTAAAAATGATACAGTCACAGAAAATGGAGGGCACATCCCAGACAAAATCGCTTCATAGCTTGATTTTGTACGAGAAACCTAAAGATATATATATATATATAACTTATTGATTTTTAAATGTAATTCTTGTTTATTGTCTATGATTTTTTTAAGAAAACCTGAATAATATCTTTTCACATCCACAATAAATTATGTCTTGTGTGATAATATGGCAACAGAAAATAACAGAGGCTCTGTCAAAGACAGAGCCTCTGTTATTTAACTTATCATCTGTTAAAATTTGTAAGCAACACCAACACGGAAATCATTGGTTTTGTAAGAAGTCTCATATTTATCATTTGAGAATTTCTTTTTCCCAAAATCTGAGTAACGATATTCCGCACGTACAATAATATTATTGGTCATTGCTAAATCAACACCAGCACCCAGAGTGTAACCAACAAGGGTCTTTGTTTCATCAGACAAGGTACCAGAAGCTATTACTTTGTCTGAATCTTTGCCTGTTATTGAAATCAATGCAGTATCTTGAAGCTGGGTATAAGCGATACCACCAGCAACATAAGGCATAATGCGTTCAGCTGCAAAACCAATACGTACACGTGTCGCACCAGCCCACTTTTCTTTAAAAGTGAAACTGTGGGTTCGTTTAGCACCAGGTTCAAGCGCATCTTTACCAATATTAATTCCAGATTCTGTTAATATCTTCTTAATATAATTTATGTGATTTGGAAGAATAACATATGTGTTTCCTGTCTTCGTGTCATCTTTATTAGACCACATGATATCTGTATCAACACCTAGAATAAGGCCATTACCAAGATCAACGTTGGAACCTGCATAAAGACCACCCATGAAACCAGATAGTTTAGGCAAAAGGTCATCAGGCACTGGAATCTTTTTTCCATTACTGAGAATATCCATTTTCGTTTTACCCGAAAAACCACCAATCTGGCCCCCAACATAAAAACCTGTCCAAGAAAAAGTTGGAGCAACAATAACGGGAGCAACAGGTGTTGGACTTGGGGGAACAATAACATCTGCTGCTTGTGCTGCTGAAGCTGAAACAAAAGCGAAAGCAGAAGCTGTTATTAACCATTTCATATTCATATTTTCTCTCCATAGCTGAATATTTATTTGAACACACCATTTCATATAGAGCCCCATCTTCAGATATCTGTAGCAAAAATGATACACTTATAAAAAAAACAAAAAACCAATCAAAGTACCCTTAATTGCTTGATCTGTAATAAATGAGAATAAAACTATGCCCATGCACAAATGATCTCTTTTTCTCACATTTGCTCTCCTTTATAAATTTTGTAAAAAAAAAACTGCGTCACAGTACCCCCGTGTAAAGCGTGTGCTATTGGAATGAAAATATAATATATTGATTTATAATGAAAAAATATCTTTTATATTAATTCGTCTGCAATATTGAAAATGCTCTTATCTTAAGCCTTTTTATATTAAAGAAACCAAAACCATCCCCCTGCACCTCACAAACAAGCAAGTGTGTGAATAAATAAAACTATTTAAAAGCTAAAATGCCTCCTATTAATACTCTCAATATTGAATAGTGAAGACCGTTACAATATTGAGGGCAGCTAAATCTAACTGTTCCATTTAAATTCATACAAACAACGTTTTTAGCTTCATCCTTCGCATAACCAAATGTGAATAGCACTTTGATTATTTTTTCATCATTGTAAAGAACGCTTGTAGCGCACATGAACAAGATCTCCACTACCCTATGGACTGCAACAAGATTACATGCAATTTCATCACGCTTGCTCTTTGTTTTTATTTAGGCATTTATTCCTTTTTGACATATTTACCATTTTTTTCTTCTCTCAACCTTATAGTAAAGTCTTTTTCAGAGATTCAGCCTTATTTGTAGGCTATCATTTCATACTCCTTTACAAGACGAAATTGAAAAAAATACCTAAAGACAGACAACCGGTATGATAAACATTAAAACTTATATAGAAATCTCCTTAAAGCTGAAAAAATGAGAAATCTTTCTGAAAGTTTTCAACCCACCCCTTGCTTTAAAAATCATGAATTTGGCAGAAAAAATATCCCTCTTTTTCAACTTCAAAGCATATATTATACTTCTTGATGTTGTTTTTTCACTTTTTAAAAACTCATTGGACCTCGTGCAAATAGGTTTGGCCGTCCTTTTTTCCCTGGTCTTCTTTTAGGATAATGATCTCTTTTTTTACCAGAATGTAACACAGGTACTAACTTAGCTGCTGTTATGCTTTCACTGTTATTTGTGCAAGAAAGTTCTATCTGAAAAACTTCAGATAATAACTTGCGAAGCTGTTCACCAGTAAAAAAACCTATTGGAGGAACAGCCGAAGATGCTCTCTGTATAAGGTTTTGAGACGCTAAAAAACTTGCACCTTGAGCCATAGAGATTGAAGCAAAAGTAGCAAAAGCTGTAATAAAATATTTTATGTTCATAAATTTAACCTCATCAAATATTCATAATGGATTTTATCTAGTGCCTTCATTGCAAATTTCCAGAAAAAATAGCATGTTTATAGATAAAAAGTGAGAATCCTTAAAAATAAAGCTTTGGAGCATTTTAATTTTAAAATAAAAGAAAATTGCCCTGCTCTGCCAACATAGAAATTACTTATTGAGTAATAAATAAAGGCACGAAGTATCGTCTGAAAATAATAAACTATACGAACTTCATATAATATACTGATTTATAATGATAATATAGCGTTATCCATATTGACTGAGAATCCTAAATACCATAAGATTCTCTCATTCCAAATCTTTTTCATGTTGAATCAATCAAAACCATTTGTTTGCACGTTACAAGTTGAGAGAGCTGTGTGGATAAAAAACACTAAAAAAAGACTAAAAATGCCTCTTATGAACCGTCTCAAGTGCTAAGGACTTACACAACATTGGGAATTGGTACAGTTGTGTGGATGGTAGCGGCTTGTTACTCCATAAGCATAAAGATGGTAGTGTTCAATAGATTTTATATTGGTATTGGAAGCTTTATTGTTATATCTTTTATGAGCGCCACCGTAAAATGAACTTGGGTGTCGGTTTCTTTACAAAAAGCACATGAATTAGCAACACAAATATATTCCGTTTAGGGCGTTCTGTTTTACACGAAGAACGTAAATCCATTAAAAACATGAGGCAATGCGTAATCTCTATTATTTAACAGACATTGCTTTAAATACTTTTGAAAGTCGTAAAGCAGAATTAAAAATGATGGTAAAGATGAGATTTGGTTTTTACATTTACACATTCATATTCTCCCCCAATTAGGCTGTATACCGGTTTCAGAGATTTAAGTCTTCCAACCTACCGTATGTTTCCAGCCTCTCCTCAAAATTGCTTTGTTTCAAATAAAAGCTGTTACAAAAATAAAAAATATGAATTCGCAAAAGTACCTTTATTGCCTAAACTTCAAATGAAATAGCACTTAAGAATTTATTATAATTCTTATCAGAAAAGATGAGAGGATAAAACGCCCATAATGTACAAGCATTTTGTCCTCTCACATCAATAATTAACTCTATTTAAAAGCCAATTTTAAAGTTAGCTATGCGCAAAAATATCAATTTCCGCCCATCCTAAAAGATCAAGCCTAGCTCTCATAGGCAAAAATTGAAAGCATGCCTTGGCAACATTTTCTCGCTCTTCACGTCTTAAACGTTCTTCAAATATAACCTTTAAACGATGCAAATATAACACATCCGACGCAGCATATTCAATTTGTGCCTGTGATAACGTTTCTGCCGCCCAATCCGAAGATTGTTGCTGTTTAGAAATATTCACATTCAGCAATTCATTACAAATTTCTTTCAAGCCATGACGATCCGTATAAGTGCGCGTGAGTTTCGAAGCAATCTTTGTACAAAAAATAGCCTCTGGCATAACACCAAATGTATGCGCTAAAATAGCAAGATCAAAACGCCCAAAATGAAATATTTTGGTTATTGCGTTATCCTCAAGCAATTTTATCAAATTTGGTGCACTCTTTTGTTCTTTAGCAATCTGAATAACGTCAGCAGTACCATCTCCAGAAGAAAGCTGAACAACGCATAAACGATCACGATAGGGTTGTAATCCTAAAGTCTCGGTATCAATCGCAATGGCATCAGTTTTATAATTGTCTAAGTTTGGTAAATCACCTTGATGAACGCGAATCTCAGCCATTTACCCTCCTACTTGCTAAAGCAGCAAGAATACGCGCCCAAGACCGCTGCCCCTTATGAAACGATTTTAAATTATACTTTTCATTAGGAGAATGAATACGGTCATCAGCCAATCCAAAACCAACCAAAAGAGTTTCCATACCAAGAATTGACCGAAAATCTGCTACAATTGGGATCGAGCCCCCCATGGCTGTCAAGACAGCGGGCACTTCCCACTCTTGTGATAAGGCATCCTTCGCCTCCTTGATAAAAGATGAATCATCAGAAATCTGAAGTGCCGGAGAAGAACCGTGATTCTTAAATTCAACCTTACAATCAGCAGGAATTGAGCTACGTACATAATCACGCAACGCTTGGCGTATTTTCTCTGGATCTTGCTTATGCACCAAACGACACGATACTTTTGCACTCGCTTGAGAAGCAATAACTGTTTTCATCCCTTCCCCTTCATAGCCGCCACTAATACCATTAATTTCCATGGTAGGACGTGCCCATACAAGCTCTAAAATGCTCCGCCCTTTTTCACCAGCTGGAACGGAAAGTCCTATAGGACCAAGAAAATTTTCAGCAGTACAATTAAGTGCATTCCATGATTGTAAAATCTGTGGAGGTGTTTCTTCTACGCCATCATAAAAACCAGGAAGTGTTGCCCTATTATTTTCATCGTGAAGTCCTGCTAAGATTTTCGTTAAAATACGAATGGGATTAGCTGCTACTCCTCCAAAATAACCAGAATGTAAATCACGATTCGCTGCTGTGATAATAATCTCTTCTGCCATAATTCCCCGAAGAGAAAGAGCAATAGATGGTGTATCCGCATCCCACATTGACGTGTCACAAACCAATGCATAATCTGCCTTAAGTTCATCTGTATTTGCTTTTAAAAAAGGAATAAGGGAAGGAGAAGCACATTCTTCTTCTCCCTCAAATAAAACAGTAACTTTAATAGGAAGCTGCCCTGTTTCTTTCTTAAATGCACGACATGCTTCAATAAAAGTCATCAACTGACCTTTGTCATCTGAAGCTCCACGAGCACAAATAACTTTCTCTCCATCTCTCTCTTTTAAAGAAGGTGTAAATGGATCATCCTCCCATAAACTCAATGGATCAACAGGTTGAACATCATAATGTCCGTAAAACAGCACATGCAAACAATCATCTGAAGGTCCAGAATGATGCCCAACAACCATTGGATGCCCCGGCGTATCACGGCGTGAAGCCTCAAAACCGATGCTTTTTAAATCCTCCACTAACCAATCAGCTGCTTTACGACATGCATCCTTGTAAGCCGAGTCTGTAGAAATCGATTGAAAACGTAAAAGAGAAAAAAGGCGTTCAAGGCTCTTCTCTATATTTCCATCAAGATGTGTTAGTACTTTATTCAGCATAAAAAAAACCTTTCAAGCCTTGTGTAATTATATTATAGATGCGATGACTTTAAGCCTCTTGTAAGATTTTGCAAGACACCTTATTCATTTTTGACATTGTGAGCAGTAAAAACTTGAACGTCCAGCCTGTAAAATGCGCATAATAGGCGCTCCACATTCCAAACATTGCTTGCCTTCTCGTCCATAAACTGAAAAAGCATGCTGAAAATAACCAAGCGAACCATCTATATGCATATAATCACGTAAAGAAGAGCCACCAGACAAAATGGCTTCAGAAATCACATTGCGTATATTTTGTGCTAAAGAATCTGCAAATTCACGTGCACGTGCCGTTTTTGATGCCAATGTAAATGCACCACGTTGTGGAGACAAACGACTCCGCCAAAGTGCTTCACAAACATAAATATTCCCAAGACCTGCAACAATAGACTGATCAAGTAAAACACCCTTGAGAGACATTTTTTTATTAACAAAAGCCTTTTGTAAATAACGACCAGAAAACGAATTACTTATAGGTTCAAGACCTAGCTTATTTAAAAGTGGATGTTCATAAAGCTTATCCGTATCGACTAAAAGCATAAACCCAAAGCGACGCACATCATTATAAATAAGACGATAAACGTCACCATTCTTTGTCTGAATATCCATGACAAAATGATCATGTTTAACTAATTTACTTGACGCTGAACAAGCTTTTCTTAAAAAATCATTCTCTATACGCCATGAACCAGACATTCCTAAATGGCTTAAAATCGTTTCATCCTGAGAAAGATGAAATAATAAATATTTCGCACGCCGACCAAGTTCTATAATTGTTCTGCCAATAAGGCGCTCAGAAAAAGCCTCAGGAAAAGGAAAGCGCAAATCTCTACGATTAAGTTTGACAGATACTATCTTTGCATCAGTTACAACGGACTCAAGTCCACGACGAACTGTCTCTACTTCAGGAAGCTCAGGCATTACTCTTCTTTAATAATTATACACTTTCCAATCGTATCACTGATAAATTGACTTCTTCCCCCCTCAAAAAACGAAGACTTCCTCTACATCTACTAAACAAATTCTTGATGAGTCGATTTTACTTGGATTCCTACTCATGTGAATCATTTAACTAAAGGCTTTATGGACAAACCCTGCCTTGAATATATACCACACACTCTAAAATACTTAACGTATCAATAAAGCTTACATCCCACCCCACCTCAAATGACCGCGTTTTATGGTAACAAAATTAAGCCCATTCACCCTTACGAAATACAGGAACTCTTACACCATCTTGGGTAATGCCATCTATGTCAATTTCACCAGAACCAATCATCCAGTCAATATGAATGACACTTTTATTCCCACCACGTGCTGCAATCTCTTCTGACGTCAATGATGCCCCATCTAAAAAGCATTTGGAATAACACTGCCCTAAAGCAATATGACATGCAGCATTTTCATCAAATAAGGTATTATAAAAAAGGAGGCCACTCTTAGAAATTGGTGAAGAATGGGGCACAAGGGCAACTTCGCCCAACCGGCTTGCACCCTCATCACTTTGCAAAACCTGCTGTAAAACTTCTTGGCCTGTTGATGCACGAGCCTCAACAATACGCCCGGCTTCAAAACGTACTTCAATATTATCAATCAGAGTTCCTTGATAGGAAAGGGGCTTTGTTGAGCGAACGAAACCTTCAACCTTATGAGCATGAGGAGTCGTGAAAACTTCTTCTGTCGGAATATTCGGATTGCAAATAACACCATTTTGAGCAACGGATGCACCACCATGCCATTCATGATCATCTGCCAAACCAACAGTTAAATCAGTCCCTGGCCCTGTAAAGTGTAAGGCAGAAAAACGCTGCTCATTAAGCCAAGATGACCGTTTCTTCAAATGTGCATTATGAACAGTCCACGCCTGCACCGGATCTTCTCCTGTAACACGTGAAGCAGAAAAAATTGCATCGGCTAATTTTTTAATCGCCTCATTAAGTGGTAAAGAAGGAAACATTGCCTCAGCCCATCCTGCTGTTGGATAAGCAACAATCGACCAATTCATAGCAAAATTTGATATTTGCTTGAGTGCCGGCTGGTAAGCTATTGAAGTGGCTTTATTTAAACGTGAAACCTTATCAAAATCCTGATTGGAAAGGAGCAAAGGATTATCACCAACAATCGCTAAACGCGCTGCCCCATTTTCAAAAGCCTTTGCCATTCCCTCATAAAGCCAAGAAGGGGCACAATCAAAACTAGCTGTATGGGCATTTTCAAACCGTGTAAGCGATAACATATCATCACTAAAAATTGGTGTAATGACACCAGCACCAACCTTATAAGCATGATATGCAATACGCCGAACAAAAGGTAACGCTGAAACTGGAGCAGTTAAAACAAGATCCTGCCCCTCTTGTAAATTCAACCCCACTTTCACTGTAATTTCTGCAAGACGATTAAGCATTTCAGGCAAAATTGTCTCATGAATATCAAAGTACATTACCAATACCCTTCTTTAAATAGAATGCGTTCTTTATGTCGTCATATTATAAATTGTTTTTCAGATCCTTTGAGTTCGCTTTCTCTACGTATATTTATGCGTATCATTATCGCTAAAATTCACTTAATTCATAAACCGCAATGGGTATATCATCCTTCTTTGGTCATGAAAAACTTACTAGTTCCTGTGTCGTTTTTCTAACATTGCAACAATTGCATTTAACTGATCAGATGAAGGTAAAACCATAATCGTTTTATTTTCCTCTTTCCTAGCTAGATGTTGAGGTGCATAGGCAGGGATAGGAACTTTATCAAGCTGTACCATAGCAAAAGGCGCAGGATGTGCCATCTTGGACTGTGCTACTTCTGTCGAAGGAGATGTACTTTTCTCTGCCTTTACGCCCCTACTCTCTAAGCCTTCATCTATAAAGCTTGGCGCATGACCAGAACGTTCTTGAGCAAAAGCATAAGCAACATCATAAGGGCGATTATTTGTAGGAACTTGAAGCTCTCCATCACGTGATCGTTTTTCATAAAAAGCATTTCCCCCTGCAACCTGAACATAATGCATGTTTTTATACGGAAAAGACAAACCAGCGGTATGAAAAAACTTAGCGTGTTTAACTTTCTTATCTCGTTCACCCCGTAAAACGGCATCAGCCGCCTCTCTTACACGAGCAACAGATGCTTTCTCCGTCATAGGACGCGTTAAAACACCAGGAGCAAATTGCCTATATTGACCAACAACACCACAAATCGTCTTAGGATAGGCGGTTGAATTAACACGATTCATAACAACCGTTCCAACGGCAATCATTCCTTCACGGCTTGTGCGATTTGATTCAAAATACATCGCTCGCATAAGACATTGACGCTCTGTCAATGGATATGTAACCGCTTTTGTCTTATTATTATTTATTTTTCCAGCATCTAAATGACTTGAAGCACATCCCACAACAACTAACGGCGCTACACAACAGGTAACAAAAACATTCCAACGATTTTTTTTCATCTTATGCAACACATTCCTATAATCTCTGAGATATTCAAGTCTTGAAATGAGCTTTAAATGTATCTCTCAATAAAGTACATAGCTAATTGTTACCACTCAGTAAAATTTTAATACAAGAGGTAATCAAAAAGTATCTATGCAAAATAAAAAATAAAAAACTCTTAATTTACAGATCGATATTGTTATTCTTCATGGTTCAATATAGGCTATAATAACCCACACGTTTCAATTACAATAAAGTAACACTATCCACTTCTTCTACATACGAAAAAATAATACAGATATCCCCTTTAATATAAAATTTTAACAAAATGATCTGAAAGGAAATTCCCCTAGAAAACTCCCCTCCTGCCACAATACGAGTGATGATATCATCCAATATACAAATATGTCAAACCAAGAGTTAACAATCTGCCATGCTTCTCTGAAAAAACTCTTTGTTGCTTCTTTGTGCTTTGCCATAAAATGGTTATCTTATTCTTCTTATAGCTGCACTGTAAGAAAATACTCATATATCTACAAACTTATTTTATACATATAAGAAAAATTTTAATCTATTTTCTTCTCACCTACCCCAACTTTATAAGTAAGGTCATCACGAGGACGATCAGAGGACATATGGTAACCCGTTATGATATAATGCAGCATTTCAGCAATATTAGTAACATGATCACCAATTCGTTCAATATTCTTTAAACAAAACAGTAAGTGCGTACAAACCGTAATATTGCGCATATCTTCCATCATATACGTCAAAAGTTCACGAAAAAGAGAAGTATACAAAGCATCAATCTTCTCATCACGCTCACGCACCGCGTCAACACGCTCTAATAGGCGACTCGTATAAGCATTTAAGACTTCTTTTAATTGATTGAGTGCTAAAGCTGTAATTGTTTCAAGCCCATGATAAACAGAAGCAGATTGACGTATTTCTGAAAGTGCAACAGTCCTTTTAGCAATGTTTTTTGCCATATCCCCAATCCGTTCAAGATCAGAAGAAATACGAATGGCTCCAATAATTTCACGCAAATCGACAGCCATCGGTTGGCGTTTGCAAATAATAGCAACCGCTTTTTCATCAATGTCACGTTCTGCTTCATCTAAAAACACATCATCGGCAATCACTGTCGTTGCAAGTTGAAGATCACTACTCACAACCGATGCGACAGAACGTTCAATCATCCTTTCTGCATGGCTCCCCATTTCTGTAATCCTTACTCTTAAATATTTTAGTTCTGCATCATAAGAACGGACAGTATGTTTCATAGACATATCTTACACTCCTCAATTCACCTATCCAAAACGCCCCGTAATATAATCTTGTGTCCGTTGCTCTTTTGGTGAGGTAAAGATCATTTCAGTCGCACCAACTTCTACCAAATACCCTAAATGAAACATAGCCGTATATTGAGAAACACGTGCGGCCTGTTGCATGGAATGCGTTACGATAACAATTGTATAATTTTGCCGTAACGCATCGATAAGCTCTTCAATCCGTGCTGTTGCAATGGGATCAAGAGCTGAACAGGGCTCATCCATCAAAATAACTTCAGGACTAACCGCAATAGCACGTGCAATACACAAACGCTGTTGTTGTCCCCCTGATAAACTTGTTCCAAGATCATGAAGGCGGTCTTTTACTTCTTCAAACAAACCTGCCTGCCTCAAACTCTTTTCAACGACATCATGCAATTCAGAGCGTGTTTTAACTAAACCATGAATGCGTGGACCATACGCAACATTCTCAAATATAGATTTTGGAAAAGGGCTGGGCTTTTGAAAAACCATTCCAACACGAGCGCGCAATTCTACAACATCAATCCGTGTGTCATAAATATTCTCCCCATCTAAGGTAATAAGACCAGTTGTTTTAGCGCCTTCAATTGTATCATTCATACGGTTAAAACAACGCAAAAAAGTTGACTTTCCGCATCCTGATGGACCAATCAAAGCAGTTACTTGATGTTCAGGAATATCAAGTGTAATACCGTGGAGTGCTTCTTTATCTCCGTAAGAAACCTTCACATCCTGACCGCGCATTTTAATCTTCATTACAAAAATTCACCTTACAAAAATCTTATCAAAGCTGTTGTTTTATTAAAATTACTGGCGGCGTTCAAATCGTCGACGTAAAAAAACCGCAGAAATATTCATGATCGCAAGAAAAATCATCAATACAATAATAGCACCTGATGTCTTTTCAACAAAAGCACGCTCTGCTTCACCCGCCCACATAAAAATTTGAACAGGCAAAGCCGTTGCTGGATCCATGGGGGTCGTAGGAATATTAACAACAAAAGCAACCATTCCAATCAAAAGCAAAGGAGCTGTTTCACCCAAAGCCTGAGCGACTCCAATAATTGTGCCTGTTAAAATGCCAGGCGCAGCTAAAGGAACAACATGATGAAAAATCATTTGTGTTTTTGATGCTCCCAACCCCAAAGCTGCAGAACGAATAGAGAGAGGAACAGCACGCAGAGCAGAACGTGTTGCAATAATGATCGTGGGAAGAGTCATGAGCGCTAAAACAAGACCACCAACAAAAGAGGCTGAACGTGGTAATCCTAAAAAATTAACAAAAAAAGAGAGTCCTAAAAGACCAAACACAATTGAAGGAACAGCTGCAAGATTATTGATATTAACCTCTATAAAATCTGTAAATTTATTTTTGCGTGCATATTCTTCTAAATAAAGAGCCGTTGCTATGCCTATCGGAAGGGAAACTAATAAAACGATGCCTATCATATAAAGAGAACCAATGATCGCAACACCTAATCCCGCAGTCTCAGGACGACTTGAAGCGCCAAATGTAAAAAAACCAATATTAAATGTTTTATAAAGCGTACCATCATGCGCTAAACGCTTTATCCATTCTATTTGTCGATTAGAAACTTTACGGTTTTTTTCTGCTACACGCAGATCAATCTGTCCCTTATAAGCAGAATCAATATCCGCAGATGCCAAAACTTTAACTTTTTGCATTGTGCCAATCAGTTTTGGATTTTTTGTCACCATTTCACGCAGTTGAACACGGACACCATTTGAAAACATACGGTTAACGTCCAAAAGAGAGGCTCGATCATTTTGATTGATATTAAGTTTCTTCGCTAAAGCATTGCGTACAAGAAGTGGATAATTCGCCGTCATGAGCACTTGTGGTTTTGTTTTACGTTGACCACTTGGATCAATGATCTTTTCATCCAAATAAATCGATAATGTCATTTCACTTTGAAAAAAAGCTGTATAACCCTGACTAATGATAGACCATAAAAGCGTAAATAAAAAAAATAAACCAATAAAAATGGCAATCAAACCATAGGCACGAAAACGACGTTCAGCCCAATACCGACGCTTGAGACTAATATTGCGACGAGGAAAAAAATCTTCATTCATTCATATTGTTCCCGATATTTACGCACAATATAAAGAGCTAGAATATTCATCAAAAGTGTCATAACAAAGAGCGTCATCCCTAAGGCAAAAGCCACCAGAGTTTGTGGAGAATTAAACTCAAAATCACCGGTCAATTGATTAACAATCTTAACAGTCATCGTAGTCATTGCTTCGAAAGGATTGAGTGTTAAGTTTGCAGCAACACCTGCCGCCAAAACCACAATCATTGTTTCTCCAATTGCACGCGATGCCGTCAACAAAATAGCCCCCATAATCCCTGGAAGCGCTGCTGGTATAACAACTTTTTTAATTGTTTCAGATTGCGTTGCGCCTAAACCATAAGAACCTTCACGTAAAATGCGTGGAACAGCCGTAATAACATCATCCGATAAAGAGGAAACAAAAGGTATCAACATAATTCCCATCACAACTCCAGCAGTCAAAACACTTTGTGCCATAATAAAACTAACCCCGTCTGAGAGAGAAGCAGAGAGATCTCGTAAAAATGGTCCCACAACCTTCAAAGCAAAAAAGCCATAAACAATCGTTGGAATGCCAGCAAGAACTTCTAACAATGGCTTCACAATTGCTCGCAATTGCGCAGAAGCATACTCCGCCATATAAAGAGCTGAAAATAGTCCTATAGGTACAGCAAAAAGCATGGCAACAAATGCAATATAAAGCGTACCAGCAAGAAGCGGTATTAAACCAAATTGTCCTACTTCATCGCTGGAACCGCTCGCGGAAAAACGCGGATCCCAAACTGTTCCTAAAAAGAAATTTGAAAAGGATACAGACTGAAAAAAGCTTACTGTCTGAAAAAGCATAGAAAGCGCAATGGCTATTGTTGTCAAGACTGCAACAATAGATGCACCAACCAATCCAATAATAATAAAAGATTCAACCTTATTACGCGCACGTTGATGAGGCGCAATTTGCATCATTCCACAGATAAAACCAAAGGACGCAATAGCAAAAAGAAAAACATAACCTATAAACTTAAGCTTTTCAGAAGAGAATACCCACGACTGTGCTATTTTGAACACATCATCCGATGCTTCATCGGATAAAATCAATCCCTTCGCGAGTAATTGTGCCTGCACTTCCTTATAGGAAGCGGTAGAAAGATTCCCCTCAAAGCGATGAATCTTTTTGACGAGACTTCGAAGTGTCTCCCAAAGTAGATCGTGATTTACAGGCTCTGTTACATGCGCACTATACGCCCCCAACTCTCGAGAGGCATTATACTCTAAATAAATTGTACTCCCAGCATCCCAAACAATTAAAAAAATAAAAGCTGGAATAACAGTAATCAAAAATGTCCACCAGCCATAATAATACGCACGAGAATGCATTTTATGTTGTCTGTATTCAAGAATGCGTGCTCGCATATAAGAAATACAAAAGCCACAAAATCCAAAAATCAATAATAGCAAAATAATGAAGGAAATGCGCATTTTATCTTTCAGTTTTTATAAAAAAATAGCACCCAAATTTCCTATCTCAGAAATCCAACAAATTTTCCCTGCAAATTATTTCAATGTCATTACTCGACCAGCAGAAAAATCAGAACGCTGTGCTTGACGTTCCTTTTCAGGAGAAACAATCAAACCATATTCAGCCAAAGGACCCTCTGGACCAATCATTTGATCAGAAAGAAAAAAATCAACATACTCTCGCAAACCTGAAATAATACCTAAATGTGCTTTCTTAATATAGAAAAAAAGCGGACGAGAAACTGGATATTGTCCACTAGAAATCGTCTCAACTGTTGGCGCAAAACCGTTAATATCGGCAACCTTTAGCCTATCAGCATTATTTTGATAAAAAGACAAACCAAAAATACCAACCCCTGTTTTATTAGAAGTTAGACGCGCAAACGTTTCAGAATAATCACCATCAATATCAACCGCTTTTCCATCCTTACGTACCGCAATACAAGCAGTGTGTATCTCCTTATCATCCATTCCTAAAGACTTCATCACTTCAACTGCCCCACTCTCTTTACACCCCTTAGTAAGTAATTTTTCCTCAAAAACTTCACGTGTCCCATGCTTCTCCCCAGGAATATACGCTGCTATCGTCCAATCAGGAAGAGCACTATTGACTGCACTCCATTTCAAAACATTATTCGGTTGCAACTTTCCGTCTATAATAATTCGAGCAGCAAGGGCTTTATAAACATCTACTGGCTGTAATTTCCAATCAGGTCCCTTAATATCAGTTGCAAAAACAATGCCATCATACCCAATACGTATTTCCTCAACATCTTTTACACCAGCATCAAAACAAGACTGTAATTCACTCGGTTTCATTGCTCGCGAAGCATTAACAATATCAACAGTGTTCTCCCCAATACCACGGCAGAATTCCTTAATACCAGCTCCTGTTCCTCCCGATTCGATAACAGGAACCTTAAAATGGGGGTAAATTTCTCCAAATGTTTCAGCAACAATCTTTTGATAAGGTAAAACTGTAGATGAACCAGTAATCTGTATTTGATCGCGCGCATTGCCTCCATTTGCTGACAGCAGTAGCGCAAAAATCAATCCCACTCCAATTGATAATACTTTGTTCATCTATAAACTCCCTAAAAATTGAAAACAAAGCCTCTTAATTTATATCATACGGTCATTCTAGTTCACATTTGCAACATAACAAATATAAAAAATAACATGGATCATTTTTTTAAAACCATGTTTTTGTCCTCTGTCAAATAAATTCATTTGAACGCTTGAACTCAATAACATCCCAAAACAAATGAGCAACATCCGTACCGCAGAAGCGTTTAATTTCACGAATTCCCGTAGGAGACGTCACATTAATTTCTGTTATATAATCTCCAATCACATCAATCCCCACAAAAAGAAGACCGCGTTCCTTTAAGGCTGGACCAATGCGTTCACAAATTTCATAATCACGTTTTGTTAACTCCACATTTTCCGCGCGACCTCCAACATGCATATTAGAGCGCACATCTGTTTCTGTCGGAATTCGATTAATAGCTCCAACAGGTGTACCATCAAGCAAAATAATCCTTTTATCTCCTTTTCGTACTGCCTCTAAATAGCGCTGAACAATAAAAGGTTCGTGATAAATTTCTGCAAACATTTCTAACAATGATGCTAAATTGCGATCATCTTGTCTTAAATAAAAAATACCAGCGCCCCCATTCCCATAAAGTGGTTTAACAATAATATCGCCAAATGTCTCTCTAAAAGCTGTTATTTCTTCAATATCTTTGGTAATTAATGTTTCTGGCATCAGATCAGAAAATTCAGTAACAAAAATTTTTTCTGGACTGTTGCGTACCCATGCAGGATCATTCACAACGAGTGTTTTAGGATGAATACGCTCTAACAAATGAGTTGTTGTGATATAATTGAGATTAAAAGGTGGATCTTGGCGTAAAAGAACCACATCCATATCTGTTAATTCCGTACGAACAGGCTTTTCTAATCGATAGTGGCTTCCCTCTTTATCATGTACAATCAATGGCTCTAGTCGTGCAATCACACAACCATCGTATAGAGATAAACGATCTGGTGTATAATGGAAGAGAGAGTGTCCACGTTCTTGGGCTGCTAAAGCGAGTGCAAATGTCGTATCTCCTTGAATCCGAACTGTTGAAATATGATCCATCTGAATGGCAATTTTCATAAATAAATCCTCTCTATCCTAAAAGCAGACTGGTCTATGCATCATAAACTTAGTAAACAATAAAAGAACTATGACAAGAGAAAATTTATGACACAAGAAACAGATATAAAATTAAACAACAAAGAAATCGAACGCTATGCACGCCACATCATTCTGCCTGAGATTGGTGGTGCAGGGCAACAAAAGCTAAAAACAGCACGTGTTCTTGTTGTAGGCGCTGGTGGTCTTGGTGCTCCTGTCTTAACCTATTTGGCTGCCGCAGGTGTTGGAACTCTTGGAATTGTCGATAACGACATCGTTTCACTTTCCAATTTACAACGCCAAGTTATTCATAAAACAAATGCAATCAACAAAAGCAAAACAGACAGTGCTGAAACCACTATAAAAGCAATAAATCCCCATGTTGTAGTTGAAAAACACACCCTACGCTTAGATAAAAGTAATGTGGATAAACTGCTCAATGCTTACCACATCATTGTTGATGGAAGTGATAATTTTACCACACGCTATCTTCTCGCTGATCACGCTGCCCAATGCAAAAAACCTCTAATAAGCGGTGCTGTAGAACGTTTTAATGGCTCATTAACGGTCCTTATGCCGTATAAAGACAATAATCCTCACTATCGCGATTTATTTCCCACCCCTCCAGCTCACGGGACTATCCCAACATGCGCTGAAACTGGAATCATCGGTGTTTTACCTGGCGTTATTGGGACCCTACAAGCAATGGAAGTTATTAAAATGATCACAAACATCGGAGAGCCATTAGTAGGAAAGATTCTTCTCTATAATGGATTATTAGCGCAATTTAATATTATTACTTATAAACGCTCAAATTATAAAGAAAATACCATAGTTATTAAGAAGCTTGGAGAATCATGATTATGTCCTCTCTTCCACTAATTTTAGCACTCTCGCAATATGTATTGAAATACTAATTAATTTTATCGCAAGTCATCGAAACATTGTAACCAATGAAACCTATTAAATTTATCACAAATATGGCAAACTTTTTGTGAAAAAATAATTCTCTATAATGGATTATCAGCATAATTTCATGTCATCGTCTATAAATGGACAGAGACTCGTGGGAACGCAGCTGCTATCAGTATTCTTGTGTAAAAAATTTTCGACGTAGATAAAAATACAATCAGCAGAACTCTATTCAACTATTTTACTATTCACACATAAAAATTGTTTCACATGAAAGTGCTTACTTCAAACCATAACCTATAAATAAATAATTTAAGTCATATTTTAGTGATCGATACTATAAAAGGTCAATGATCTGTCCGTACATCTCTAACCTCAAGAGAAAACGTCTATTCATCGAGCATCATAAAATGCAGCTTAGGATTATTGCACGTATAAGAACAATCAATTGTCTCTGTTCATAAGAAAAATACATGGGACTTGATGTAAAAGTACATAGGGATTGATGTGTATAGAAGGATTGAGATAAACCTCATGGAGAGCTTTAATTACATAATTATTGCATTCAGAAGCAGAAAGCTGCGGCTCATGAATTGATAATCCTTCAGCAATAATTTCACAGACAAGTATATGTAGAAAAAGTGAAGCACACAAATCTTGAAAACCAATCCACAGACGACAGTGTAAAGAGTGCATTTTTATAAAAGATCTCTTTAAAATAAGCGAGTAAATATGCAATGTTAAATATGTTCTGTTTTGCGTGAGGGGCGTTCCCCCTAACAAAACATCAATAAGAGCTCTTTTTATAAAACTGTGAAACTAAAATTACAAAAAAAATCAGACTTCTTTCTAAAATTAACATCTATGGTATAAGTTAATTTGGCTCGTTCGCTTTATTATTATCCATTGGTAAAGGAACAGGATGATCGGATAAACTGCGTAAATAAAGCAAAAGATCGGCACGATCTTGGTCATTTTTAATTCCACGAAAAGACATAATGGTCCCAGGAAAAGCTTCACGTGGAGAATGTAAATAACGATCTAACGTTACAAAATCCCATTTTTGATCAGAATGAGCACGTAATGCCCGTGAATAAGCAAAACCTGCTGCTGATGCCAAAGGGCGGTTAACAATCTCCCAGAGAACTGGACCAACACGCCCTGTTTCATTGCGTCCAGATGTGTGGCATATGGCACATTGGCGAAAAACTTTACGGCCATTTTCAAAATTGCCTTGTTGAAGGCGGCTATTTAGTGATAGGGAAACATCAGGTGCTTTTTGTTTTTCTTGAAATATATCATTCTTGGCAACTCTATGATGATATTGGACTGATGTAGGATGATCGTAAACTATATTGCTGAGTGTGAAAATCCCCACAACAATGACCAACACACATAAACAAGCACAAATAAAATAAATAAATCTCGAGCGATTCATAAAAACTCAAATGTTCACGGTTTTATTACCATTTTTAGTTTAAGCTTTTTCTTTATAACACACAACATCATAAATGCATCACAGATGACATTGGGAATCTTACAATGGCTCTTGAAACAATTATTCTTATTCCTGCCCGTATGGGCTCAACCCGTCTTCCTCAAAAAGCTCTCGCTGAAATTGGCGGAAAACCGATGATTGTTCATGTCGCAGAACAAGCCCAAAAAGCTGGAATAGGACGTACAATCGTTGCAACAGATCATAATGATATCGCTAAAGCTGTTGCAGATTATGGGCATGAATATATCATAACACGAGGTGATCATAAGTCTGGATCTGATCGTATTTATGAAGCTTTAGTGCGCATTGATCCTGAACAACGCTACAACGCCATTTTAAATATACAAGGTGACTTACCAACAATCATGCCTCGTGAAATCATTCGTGCGCTACGCCCTTTAGAAAATAGCTTTACTGATATTGCAACCTTGGGTGCCAAAATCATTGAAGAAAATGAAACAAGAGATCCCAATGTTGTCAAAATCATTGGTACACCGCTTTCTCAAAATCGCCTTCGTGCTCTTTATTTTACGCGCGCCAAAGCACCTTATGGAGAGGGTCCTCTTTATCACCATATTGGAATATACGCCTATAGGCGCGAAGCACTTGAGAAATTTGTATCATTCAAACCCTCACCACTTGAGAAACGTGAAAAACTTGAACAATTACGTGCATTAGAAAACAATATGCGTATCGATGTGGAAATAGTCGATACAATTCCCTTAGGTGTAGACACACAACATGATCTCGATAGAGTTTGTGAGATTTTAGCATGAAAATACTTAAAAAAACCAATAAAATTTCTTTCCAAGGAGAATACGGCGCTAATTCCCATATTGCTTGCTCCAATATGTTCCCCAATATGGATGCTGTTCCCTCTGCTACTTTCGAAGACGCCCTTAATTTAGTGGAAAGCGGGAAAGCTGATCTTGCTATGATCCCTATTGAAAATACCCTTGCGGGACGCGTTGCAGACATTCATCATCTTTTACCACAGTCATCTCTTTATATTATTGATGAATATTTTTTACCTATCCATTTTCAACTCATGGTTTTGCCCGGCGTTACACATGACGAAATTAAAACCGTCCACAGCCATACGCATGCCCTTGCACAATGCCGAAAAATCATACGAAACAACGGTTGGAAACCTGTTGTTTCTGCTGACACCGCTGGAGCTGCAAAATTTATTAAAAAAAATGCTAAACGTTCACAGGCTGCCTTAGCACCTTTAATCGCAGCAGAACTCTATGGACTTGATATTCTTGAAAGAGATGTTGAAGATAACCCTCATAATATTACCCGTTTTGTCATCCTTTCACGCTCCAAACGACATGTCCCCAAACCTCAAAATGGCGAAAAAATCATCACCAGTCTTCTTTTTCGAGTGCGCAATGTCCCCGCTGCTCTCTATAAAGCTATGGGAGGATTTGCAACGAATGGTATCAATATGACAAAATTAGAAAGCTATCAAATTGGTGGAAATTTCAATGCAACACAGTTCTTTGTTGATATTGAAGGACATCCTGAAGACCCGATGATGAAACTTGCCTTAGAAGAATTATCTTTCTTTTCTGCAGAACTGCGTATTATCGGTACTTATCCAGCACAAAACGATCGAACATCGTATATATAAAAGCAATTAAGCTGCTATCATTTTTTGTTGATATCAAAAAGCATCGTAAAAATTTCATAATGCAACGTATCTTGAAAGAGCTCGTTTTTTTCTACTCAACACCCTTCATAAAAACTGAAGAAGAAAAAACAGCTCGTAACAGAATATATAAATTATTTGCATAATATTTTCTCACAAATTATATCATGATAAAAAGCACTTCAACTTGTATAAAAACCAGTGTAAAAAAACACAGTAACCAAAAATAAAAACGCTTGTACCATCTATTTCCTTTTATATATTCAAAGAGAGCTTCTTGAGAAAAGTCATTTCCTCTGACAATATTCCAATAAAGATAACGAACTTCTAAATTAGCTCTCAAAACAATTCAAATTATTATACATAATAGAGCATTCAAATCTCTTAGATTAATGTCATTCTAAACATGGTTTAAAACTAGAAAATGCAACTTAGCCCTGATTTTAGCGTTAAGTTTGAGCTTTTATCTTTATAAAAATTGATTTATGATTCACCTCACTTTAGAAAAAGGAGAGGATAATGAAAAAAATCTTCATGCAAGGATTATTAGCCGCAAATATTCTCGCCTACTCTAGTGGTGCGTTTGCTGGCTTTGGTGAGAGAAAATGGAATTTTGGGCTGGATGAAAGTGTTGTGATCATCCCATCCGATACAATCCATCAAGGAGCTGAATACTCTTGTAGTATCTTTGAACCGAAGAAAGTATCCTTTACTTTATCATACTCTACCCCTTCTGATTTAAACAAATTGAGAATTGCTGTTGATGATGAAAAGAAAATAACCCATGATAAAGAAAAGAAGATCTTTATCCTAAAAAATATAAAATCTCTTCATATAAGTTTTCCTTCGTCAGGACATTATATTTTTAAAAATATTACGAAGAAAAAAGTTGTTGGAACAAATTGTGACACAGGAGATTATGATTAACAATATTTCTATAACATCTAAATTTGAGTAGAGTTATTCTTTTTTTAGGTATTTTTTTCAAAATAGGGCATAATGAGCCATTAAAACTAATCGCTGAAAAGCTTATTTTTATCCTAATATGGCAAACCTTAAGCTGCTTATAAGGTTAGATATTAAAGAACTTTTGCGAAAACTAAATGACTAAAATTAAATTGTTCTGTATTTTCTACTATCAGAGCTATTTTTTTAATAAGAATATAACTTCTATCTTTGCAACTGCTTTATTTTAAGTACTATAAAGCACATCGTACCCAAATCACTTAGATAAACAGAAAAGTAAAATTTGCTCTACAGATGCATTCCTTACTGCACTTTAAGTCATACTCATTCAGCTTTTTATAAAAATTATCTCGCTTTTCCCTCCTTATTAAAGAATATAATTATCTGAAACTATAAAATGTCGCTTATATCGAATAAGAACCATTTTTATGCTTATAAAATCAGTACCCCCTTATTTCTATAGCGTTTAATGTTGCATCTTCTCTTGCATGAGTACAGTCTCTTAAAAATATATGAAACCTTTTCTCAAATAATAAAAATTCATATATTGATCCATCTTGTGATAAACATCAATGTTTTTTAATTAAAAGAACAAGCACGCAAAAAAAGAGCGATAACATCTACTCAGTATTTATATACGTTAAAAGAAAAAATATTACATATTTGATATTCTCATTCACTATAGAAATGAGGTGGTTCTCTTATAAGATATTTAATATATTGACTTATCATTATAAGAGTTCGATTTTTTATACTGAATTACAACCACAAATAAAGTAAGATCCTCCCATCTTAAATCTCATATTGAATCAATTAAAATCATTTCCTTGAAAGTTACAAATGGGAGTGGTGTGTGAGTAAAAACGATTAAAAAAGGAATAAAAATGCTTCTTATAAAGCCTCTCAAGTGCAAGGGATCGCAACATTGGGAGTTGTTAAGTAGTATGAGGGCTAAAATTTATACTTTTATTAAGCATAAAAAAGATAGTGCACAATGGACTTATATCTCAAGGAGAGTATGTATACTATTTACGAGTAGAGTTTGAAATATAGTTAAGAGTATTGAGCAATCGCTCTTTAAAAAGCCTGTGAATGTACAACATTAAATGTATTCTGTTTGGGATTTTTTGTATAGAGGAGCAACACCATTAAAGCAATATTTTATAATTATTTAAATAGCACTCTTCCCCCTGACTTTCGAATGTTAGCCAATTACATGATCTATCTGCTTTATTTTCTTCTTTAACTGTTGTAAATTTTTGATGATTCAATTTCGTAGTTTTAGAACAGACGTGTCTATCCTAAAACTCTTATATGTTTCAGCGAATGAGAATAATTATACATTCAGACTATCTTAAGCGAAAAGATATTTTCATACCAAATAAATATGCAGAGCTACTGCTATAAAAACTAATAAATCCACAATCTCTTTGTTGTTTATATGTCAATAAATTAAACGCAAAGGAAAATTCTTCGTCTTTCTTAGGATATTTTTCGTTTCTGAGCTTGATTTTTCATTCCAAATCGACAATATGAACTTGGGAGGTTGGTGGTGGACGAACTACTCGCCAACTGGGTCAGGTCTGGAAAGAAGCAGCCCCAACGAGTTCTGGTACGGGTCATCGTTCCAACCTCCTATTTTGCTGAAGAAATTATTTTTTATGCTGTCTTTTAGCGAGGTATTTTTAATCTTCAGAGCGGCATTTGTATGCAGCAAATAAAGGGGTTTTGTTGTTTTTAAACAAATTGTCCCATAAATAATTTGATTAAGAAAAAATCCTTTTATATGAGACTACAGTATTGATCTATGCTTTTGTATTATCAAAATGTACGCATAAAGAACTTCGAAGTTGGAAATATTCATGGAAAATTTACCGGTAGAAACAGCCTATCGTGTTCTTGCTCGTAAATATCGACCCCAAAACTTCTCTGACCTCATTGGTCAGGAAGCTATGGTGCGTACTCTCACCAACGCCTTTGAAAAAGGTCGTATTGCACAAGCGTGGATGTTAACAGGGATTCGTGGCGTAGGTAAAACCACAACAGCACGTATTTTGGCACGTGCACTTAATTATAAAACAAAAGATACTGACCAACCAACAACTGTATTGGACTCTCTTGGTGAACATTGCACACAAATTATCGAAGGACGCCATATTGATGTTATAGAAATGGATGCCGCTTCTCATACGGGCATTGATGATATTCGTGAAATTATTGAACAAATACGCTATCGTCCTGTTTCTGCACGCTATAAGGTTTATATTATCGATGAAGTACATATGCTCTCAACACAAGCCTTTAATGGTTTATTGAAAACTCTTGAAGAACCACCTTCCCATGTGAAATTTATTTTTGCCACAACAGAAATTCGCAAAGTTCCTATTACAATTCTTTCGCGTTGCCAACGTTTTGATTTACGCCGTATTGACTCAAAAGCTTTGAGTGCACATTTGCGTCAAATTGCGAAATATGAAAAGGTAGAAGTAGAAGATCAAGCACTCTCTATGATTGCCCGTGCTGCAGAAGGATCTGCACGTGATGCATTATCCATTTTTGATCAAGCAATCGCCCATAGCAATGGCAATGTTAATGCTATTGCGGTGCGTACAATGTTAGGATTAGCGGATCAAGCACGTATTATTGATCTTTTTGAATTTATCATGAAGGGCGATGTTGTCAATGCGTTACATGAATTACGCAGTCAGTATGAAGCAGGTGCTGATCCTCTTACTATATTGACAGAACTAGCCGATTTTAATCATCTGGTCACACGTTTACGTTTTACACCAGAAATAGTGGAAGATTTTTCTCTGACTGAAGAACAACGTTTAAGAAGTTTAGACTTTTCAAAAAAACTTTCCGTTCCTGTTTTATCCCGAAACTGGCAAATGTTACTCAAAGGTTTACAGGAAGTTAATCAAACTGCACGTCCTCTTCAAGCCGCTGAAATGCTTTTAATTCGTCTTGCTCACACGGCTGACTTACCAACCCTTGATGAGGCTTTAAAAAAGCTTACGCAAGAAAAAACGCCTCTCACACTGGTTAAAAACTCTTCTCATCAAGAATCTACAAATGCAAATAATATAACAAAAGAAACAATGGTCGGAGCCCATGCTTCCTCGAGCATTTCAAATACATTAGCCGATCAATCAGATTTAAAAACATCTTTGAAAAACCAATTAGATCATTCCTTACAACCAGAAAATTTAGTTAAAAATCAAAACCATGACAAAATCAGCGCCCAAGAAGTAACAGAAATTCTAGAAACTTCTCAATCTACTGATCTTTCTGTAAAGATTGCAAATTCATCGCATTCTGTCACGCAAAAAACAGAAAAGATTACTGAACCTAAAACTCTCGTGATTAATTCTTTGCACGATATTGTTCAATTAGCCGAACAGCATAATGACGTTCCTTTCAAACTCCTTGTTAAAGAATTTGTTCATCCTGTTTCTTTTGAAGCTGGGCATATTACCTTAAGACTTTCTGAAAATACCCCACAATTTCTTGCTCATGATATAGAAAAAAAGATATCTCAATGGACTGAAAAACGCTGGACAATAACTTTTGTTAATGAAGGAGGTGGCCCAACCTTACAGGAGGAAAGTATAGCGATTCAAAAGACTCTTTTTTCCAATGCAGAAACAGATCCTGATATCGCGAAAATCCTCAATCATTTCCCAGAAGCAAAAATTGTCGATATTCGACTCAATAAAGAAGAAAATGATCTTGATTTACTCCCCAATACCTTTAAAAATGCTGATATTTTTAAAAATAAAAATGATATCAATGATGAATAAGGATACCTATTCCTATGCGTGAAATGATGAGCATGATGAAAAAAGCCAAAGAAATGCAAGAAAAAATGCAGAAGATTCAGGAAGAAATAGCTAATCTGCAAGCTGTGGGCACTGCAGGGGGTGGTCTCGTCAATATCACTTTAAATGGCAAAAATATTATAACAGCAATTCAAATTGATCCTTCATTACTCAAACCTGAGGAAGCTGAAATTCTTGAAGATCTCATTATGGCAGCTTATAATGAAGCAAGAACAAAAATCGAAGTCGCAATAGAAGAAAAAACCAAAAGTATGACGGCAGGGCTACCACTCCCATCAGGTTTCAAGCTTCCATTTTAATGAAACGGATTTTTCCCGTGAGACAAAAATATGTCTAAATACATTGCAGGAGCTGAGATTAAACGTCTCATTCAGATTTTATCACGGTTACCAGGTCTTGGTCCACGTTCAGCGCGTCGTGCTGCGCTGCATCTTATCAAGAAAAAGGAGACTTTGCTGGAGCCTTTAGGAGCAGCTATACAAGCAGCTATAGAAAAAGTCGGCATTTGTTCTGTTTGTGGAAATGTCGATACCATTGATCCTTGTTCAATTTGTACAGATTTGCGCCGCGATGATACAACAATCATCGTTGTTGAGGATATTGCTGATCTGTGGGCTCTTGAACGCGCAAAAACTTTAGCCGCACGTTACCATGTGTTGGGTGGACGACTCTCCCCCTTAGATGGAATAGGTCCTGACGAACTCAACATTGCCACCTTAATACAGCGTGTTGTACAAAAACCTATTACGGAAATTATTCTTGCTGTCAATGCGACTGTCGAAGGTCAAACAACTGCTCACTATATCACCGATCAGCTTTCCAATTTTCCAGTTAAAATTACGCGACTTGCTCATGGTGTCCCTGTAGGAGGCGAGCTTGATTATCTTGATGACGGAACTTTAGCAGCAGCTGTACAAGCAAGAACAAATCTTTAAAAATTTCTTTCTCTTACCTGTTATCTCGTTTTATTTACTATTATTTCTTTGTATGGGGAAAATATTCAAGTGATAAAGAAAAAACTCTCACTTTTAAACGACTTTGGTCCTGGTATTCTAGTATGTTTACTCATATCAGCCTTAGCTTATGGCTTAGAAGTCGTAGAAAAACAGCTTTTGGGACAAGCTTGGCTTGAAAGCCTTGTTTTGGCAATTCTTTTAGGATCGATTATCCGTAGTTGTTTTCCTTTGCCAACATATTTTCAAAAAGGTATCACCTTTTGTGCAAAAACACTTCTCGAAATTGCTATCGTTCTTCTAGGAGCAAGCATTAGCATTAACGCAGTCCTTTCAGCTGGCTGGAATTTGCTTGCTAGTATCATATTCGTGATATTCGTAACGATTATCCTGAGCTTTGCCATCGGCCGACTTTTCGGGCTTTCTACACATTTAGCAATGCTGGTCGCTTGTGGGAATGCTATTTGTGGCAATTCAGCTATTGTCGCCGTTGCACCTGTCATAAAAGCAAAACATGACGATGTAGCCGCGTCAATTGCCTTCACTGCTCTTTTAGGAATTCTTATTATTTTATTTCTACCCTTTTTACATCCGTCTCTGAATTTGTCATTTAGCCAATATGGTGTGCTTGCTGGCATGGTTGTTTATGCTGTACCACAGGTTTTAGCAGCAACAGCATCTGTCTCTTTTCTGAGTGTTCAAATTGCAACAATTGTCAAATTAGTACGGGTTCTCATGTTAGGCCCTGTTATTTTTACTCTATCAATCATTTATCGCCGATCAGCACAAACACGCTTGCGTTTACATACCCTCGTCCCATGGTTTATCATTGGCTTTATTATCATGATGCTTGTTCGCTCAAGTGGTCTTATCCCTGAAAAGGCTATCAATCCCATCAAATTTATTGCCCAGTTGTTTACTGTTATCTCAATGGCTGCACTAGGATTAGGTGTTGATATCCGATCACTAAAAAAAGCAGGATGGCGCGTCATTTTGGCTTCAACCTGCTCCATAATTATTCTCGGTATTTGTAGCCTTATCATGATACAATTGAATGATTTAAATCATATAACATTTTAAATGTGCATTGATTATTATTTTTTCAACGTAGTATACAATCAACCCAAAGTCCTCATTATTATTAAAATCAGTTCTTTCATAAACCAGAAAAAGTTCTAAAATACTGCTCATTATTCTATACAAAAAATTGAACGAGCTGATATTTAAGTGAAAACTGTCAAATGTGCTTTTCAGTCCATAATGATTTGCAACAGGGTAGTATCAAAATACGTAACTCATGCAAAACAATGCCATTTCTTTCATCTGCTCTCATTACGCTGAGTTTTTTATATAAAGACGGATAGAATATGTTCTTATTTGGAAAAAATGTGGGGTCATAACTTTTCCTCTTTTAAATTACTTTTACTTACTATGTAATACAAGTGGCATCAAAGTACTATTTGATAGCTTACAAGTTGTGACAACCCTTCCATTTAAACGATTCGTGAAGGAGTTTTTATTCTTTTCTTCAACAGTTTTGATTCATACGCTAACTCCGCTTGTAATATACAAGCTAATAACTTTAATTGTTTCACCATAAGTAGACTTAAAATAAGAGAATCTTACAATACTCAAGGTACTCATTCAAAAAGTGATAAAAATAAGGATTAAATCAACATCTCGTTCTATCCCATAAAAAGATATTGTTGCTTATTGTCACTAGTAACTTTCTTACAAATGAAATATACGATAATGAAAAGATTAAAAATACAGCAGGACTTTTATTTATCGTTTTATTCAACTAAAATATTTTTATGCTTATCCTTGCTATAGATACCGCTTCAATTTATTGTGCTGTTGCGCTTATTCGTCATAAATCTGTTATTGCGCGTATCAATGAACGCATAAACAAAGGACATGCCGAAAAAATTATTGGGCAGATTACACAAATAATGAAACAAGCCAATATGACGCTTGATCAAGTTGAGCGTATTGCTGTCAATATTGGACCTGGATCATTTACTGGTGTGCGTGTCGGTGTTGCAACAGCGCGCGCTTTGGCATTAGCACTTGAAATACCAGCTGTTGGAGTGAGTGCTCTTGAAGCGTTAGCAGCACAAGTCATAAACAGTAAAAGTACAGCATCGGCAATTACTGTTGTCATTGAAGCAGGGAGAGGGATGTTCTACCATCAAAATTTTCATAATGATCTCACACCTTTGGGAGCGCCGGGATTAAAAACAATTGAAAATATCCTCGAAGATTTGCCAAAAAAAACCCGACTGACTGGCCCAGCTGCTGATGTCGTTGTGGAGCATGTTAAAAACCATAAAATATACGAAAAAATTGTCCTAGAAAAAATCCCCTGCGAAGCGGCCGATATTGTAAACTATGCTTATCTTGCTGCAAACAAACAATCAAAAAATTCACCTCGCCCACTCTATCTACGCAGCGCTGATGCAAAACAACAAACCAATTTTGCTTTACCACAAAAAAAATAATGCCCAAATTTTCATTGACAAAAAAGAATTTTGGAATTGCTCCGCTACAAGTTAATGATAGTGCTTCTCTTCATCAAATTCATCAGCATTGTTTTACCCCTTCTTGGGAAAAACAAGCTTTTGATAATTTCTTAACAGATCACTCTATCTTCGGATACAAAGCTTTTCTCATTGATCACTCTGATCAAATTTTAGGCTTTTGCCTATGCCGTCTCATCCTTGATGAAGCAGAAATCATCACAATTGCTGTTCACCCTCATTATCGTCAAAAAGGAATTGGTACCTTTCTTATTGAAAGCACAGTTCACTATCTTCACGACAAGGGCGCCATAAAATTATTCTTGGAAGTAGAAGCCACAAATCTTTCTGCTTTGAACCTTTATCAACGCTTTGAATTTCAAAAAATTTCTGAACGTCTTGCCTATTACGCGTCAAAAAATGGTCGTGGTGATGCAATTATCATGCAAAAAACTTTTAAGCAAATAGATTGAGATTTGTGTAAAAAACATTTAGACAAGCACTATGAATAAAGTAAATCCTAAAAATACATCTCCTGTTGCTCCTAAAAAGGTTTTTATCAAAACTTATGGATGTCAAATGAATGTT
This sequence comes from Bartonella sp. CM86QHHN, assembly GCF_042194695.1. Taxonomy (NCBI): domain Bacteria; kingdom Pseudomonadati; phylum Pseudomonadota; class Alphaproteobacteria; order Hyphomicrobiales; family Bartonellaceae; genus Bartonella; species Bartonella sp. CM86QHHN. The sequence goes on along the minus strand of NZ_JBHIND010000051.1, from coordinate 155,762 downwards.
TATGATAGCCAACGGATGACTGATAGTCTCAGTTCGCAAGGCTATGTGACAACACAAATTCCCAATGATGCCGATCTTATTCTTGTTAATACCTGTCATATTCGTGAAAAAGCAGCAGAAAAACTTTATTCTGATCTTGGTCGTTTGCGCATTATGCGTCAAGAACGCACACCTGATAAACCCTTGACAGTTGGTGTAACGGGTTGTGTTGCACAAGCTGAGGGAAGTGAAATCTTGCGCCGTGCGCCAACAGTGGATCTTGTTATTGGTCCACAAATGTATCATCGCCTGCCAGAATTGTTAGAAAAAGCCAAACAAGGAAAAAAGATTATCGAAACAGACTATGCTGTTGAAGATAAATTTGCTCATTTGCCGCCTCATAATAAACATGCAGTAAGAAAACGGGGTGTTAGCGCATTTTTAACAGTACAAGAAGGGTGCGACAAATTTTGCACTTTTTGTGTTGTTCCCTATACGCGGGGTGCTGAAATATCACGGTCCGTCGAGCAAATTACCGAGGAAGCCCGCCAGCTTATTGAAGCAGGTGTTAAAGAGATTACGCTGCTTGGACAAAATGTCAATGGTTGGCATGGACAAAGTGCTGATGGCAAAACTTGGCGTCTTGGCGATCTTCTTTATCATCTTGCAAAACTCGATGGTTTAAAGCGTTTGCGTTACACAACCAGCCACCCGCGTGATATGGATGATAGCCTTATCGCCGCACATCGAGATCTTGATATGTTAATGCCTTACCTCCATCTGCCTGTTCAATCAGGTTCAGATCGCATCTTAAAAGCCATGAATCGCCAACACAAAAGTTCTCATTATCTTCATCTTATCGAAAAAATTCGGACGGCACGACCCGATATTGCCTTTTCAGGTGATTTTATTGTAGGGTTTCCAGGAGAAACAGATGAAGACTTTGAAGAAACCATTAAACTTATTCAACAAGTACAGTACAGTTCAGCTTATTCTTTTAAATATTCCCCCCGTCCTGGAACAGTGGGAGCCACAATGAAAAATCATGTTGATGAATCTGTAAAAGATGCCCGACTTCAACATTTACAAGCCCTTCTCCTTGAGCAACAAAATGCGTTTTTGCGTTCTAAAATTGATCAAAAAACGAACGTTCTCATCGAAAAACCTGGACGTCACTCAGGGCAAATGGTAGGGCGTTCCCCGTGGCTTTTACCTGTTGTTGTCGATACAGAAGCCTCTACAGGTAGCGTGATAGAAATTCATATTAAAAATGCAAGCTCAAACAGTTTTGTTGGTGAAGTGACAAATAGATAAACATGCCTCTAATACCTTGTTCAAAAATAAATATTTTGGAAAACTCTTTTATTTTAAAAGCAAATGATTACATCTAAAGCGTGCACTTTTTGTAAAAATTGTCTTTTATAAAGTTTACTTAACAAAATGTGCAATATTTATGTAAATATGGAGAATAGGCTGAAAGCTTCAACCGAAAAAATAAAGCGTATTAAAGAAAAAGTAAATATGTCCCTTGAAAAGGCTGATACCTTGAAACAAACAAGCGCTTCAGATGTGAGCCAAGTTGTTTTGATTTTCGAAAATAATAAATATGCAAAAGCAGTTTTTGGTAAATTTGACGAAAATCTCGCTTATATCGAAAAAAAACTCGAACTTAGTATTCATCCGCGTGGTAATGAAGTCTTAATCCGTGGAAATATTTCTGTTATAAAACGTGCGCAATATGCATTGCAGCAGCTTTATGAACGTGCCAAAACACATCAAGAGCTCACTTTATCAGATATAAAAGGAGCGATTGCTATGGCAAATATACCAAAGAAGCAGAAAGAAGACACAATAACACACAAATCTGCAACGAAACGTATAGCAGCTCGGTTGAGTACCCATAAAAAAATAATTCATGCAAGAACTCCAACACAAGACGCTTACATAAGTGCTATGGAGCATACTGAACTTGTGTTTGGTGTAGGACCAGCAGGAACAGGAAAAACGTATCTTGCTGTTGCTCATGCTGCAATGCTTCTAGAACGTGGTATCATTGAGCGAATTATTCTCTCACGTCCGGCTGTTGAAGCTGGAGAACATCTTGGTTTTCTTCCCGGTGATCTCAAAGAAAAAGTCGACCCATATTTACGACCACTTTATGATGCTCTTTATGATATGATGCCCGCTGAAAAAATAGAACGCATTTTAGCCTCTGGTGTCATAGAAATTGCTCCTCTCGCCTTTATGCGCGGACGAACACTTGCCCATGCTGCTGTTATTCTTGATGAGGCACAAAATACTACGCCCATGCAAATGAAAATGTTCCTCACACGTCTTGGAGAAGGAACACGTATGATTGTTACCGGTGACGTAAGCCAAATTGATTTGCCTACAGGGCAAAAATCAGGTCTCATTGAAGCAATTCGCATTCTTTCAAATGTAGAAAATATTGCAATTGTGCATTTTGATGAAAAAGATGTTGTACGCCACCCACTTGTTGCTGCTATCGTTCGTGCTTATGATCGTGATTCCGAAATACAAAATAAAAAAAAATCATTCGCATGCGATGCATTAAAAAATGAATTTGATTCATCATGATTATTATTGATATAATGATTAAAAGCGCAGGGTGGAATGATGAGAAAATGCTTTATAATATCACTGAAAAAGCATTAATGGCAACTATGCATCATGTTTCATTGGAAAATGTTGTAAGCGAGATTAGCCTGCTTTTTACGGATGATGAACATATGGCACAAATCAATGCACAATGGCGCAACAAAAACAAATCTACTAATGTATTATCCTTTCCTGCTTTTCCACTTAAAGCTGGAAATCAACCTGGTCCCATGCTCGGTGATATTATTATTGCCCGAGAAACTGTTGTTTTCGAAGCAGAGAAAGAAGGAAAAACATTTCAAGACCATTTAATGCATATGATTGTTCATGGCATCTTGCATCTGCTTGGTTATGACCATGAAACTGATAATGAAGCACATCAAATGGAAAAGCTTGAAAGAGAAATTCTTCAAAAGCTTTCCATAAAAGATCCTTACGCTGAATTGTCTATAAATGATAAAATTTAACTTTTAAAATTAATATTACGAGCATACCATTTAAGCCTCTCATTCATCTATTATAAAAAGAAAGTTTAGAAGATTTCAAAACCATGGCCAACAAAATAAATGCACAAAATAATAGTCAAGCATCTTCTAATAATGAAAAAGACCCCTCTCAACAGACGAATCATACAGAGAAATATTCCCTGATGAATCATTTATTTTCATTCTTACGGGGTCGTAATTGTGCATCTACGTCGCTGCGCGATGATCTTACCGTTGCACTCACGACTAACAATGAAAAAGATACCGCCCTCTTCTCACCTGAAGAACGTACTATGCTGCATAACATTTTACGCTTACGTGAAGCACGCGTGGATGATGTTATGATACCTCGTTCTGAAATCGAAGCATTAGAAATAAACACCTCTCTTGGAGAAACCCTTCAATGTTTTGCAAAAATCGGTCATTCTCGTATACCCGTTTATGCTGAAACTTTAGATGATCCACGCGGCATGATCCATATCCGCGATATTCTTAACTACATCACTCGCTTTATTATCAACCCAACAAAAACCGAACAAAAATCCGATTTGCTTCAATTAAACCATACAGACTTGCATACTCCAATCGGTGAATTGGATTTGATCCGAACCGTTCTCTTTGTTCCCAGTTCTATGCTTGCAAGCAAATTATTAACACGGATGCAAACTACACGAACTCAAATGGCTTTAGTTATTGATGAACATGGAGGAACAGATGGTCTCGTTTCAATGGAAGATATTGTTGAGTTAGTCGTTGGGGATATCGAAGATGAACATGATAATGTCGACAATGCTATCGTACGTGAACCAAATAATAAATGGCTCGTTGATGCAAGAACTGAACTAGAAGATGTGGAGAAAGCTCTTGGTCCTGATTTTATCGTAGGGGAATATGGTGATGAAGTTGATACTATTGGTGGTTTGATCGTCTCAATTCTTGATCGCATTCCTGCTAAAGGTGAAATTGTCGAAGCTGTACCTGGCTATAGATTTCGTATTTTAGAAGCTGATAAACGCCGGATTAAACGATTGCGCATTTTTCGCATTCCCAAAAATGAGAATCTTGAGAACAATGCCATCCCTAAAGAATAGTCCAGCATTTTTAAACAATTTCATCGTTTTTTTGTTCTCTGTTACAGGCTGGAAGCGCCAAGCATGGATATTTCTGTGTGGTGCTCTTACTTCTTTTGCACTTCCACCCTTTTATTTAACACCTCTTTGCTTTTTAACTTTCCCTCTCTTTATTGTTTTACTTGACTCAATACAGGCCACCAAAAACAATAAAAAACATTTTTTTACTTACGCTTTAAGCTGTGGAACATTTGGTTTTAGTTATTTTATTTGCGGCCTTTGGTGGCTATGCAATGCTTTGTTAACAGATCCAGATTCTTTTGGTTGGGCAGTCCCATTAGCCATTTTATTCCCTCCACTCTACCTTTCTCTTTATTGGTTTTTTTCTGGTTTCATTGTCGGTTTATTATGGACAAAAGGAATAGCACGTTTTTTTGTTTTAGCCTTTGCATTAGGATTATCCGAGTGGTTGCGTGCGTTTTTATTCACAGGATTTCCATGGAATTCTCTTGGCTATACAGCCATGCCAACCCCAATGTTCATGCAATCTGATGCAATCGTAGGACTTTACGGAATGAATATTCTTGCTGTCTTAGCCTACAGTTTGCCAACTGTTTTATTAACGGATGAAAAAAAGAAAGTGGCACTTTCTCTTTGCTTATCACTTATATTCATTCACTGTGGTTTTGGGTTTTATCGTCTTCATACTATAGAAAACACAACTGAAGATCAAAAAAGTGCTTATTGGGTGCGCATTGTTCAACCGTCCATCCAACAAAATATAAAATTGCGTGATAATACACGAGAATCTATGTTGGAAGCGCATATGAAGCTAAGTGCAACGCCAACAACCGATCAAAATTCAGAACCCGATTTTATCGTATGGCCTGAAGCTTCCGTTCCTTACCTTCTCTATGATAATTCATCTATCACAATGCGCATTGCCTCTCTTTTAAAACCTAAACAATGGGCTATTGTTGGAGCAATACGCGCCAGCAATGATCTACCTCATTCCCAAATACAATATTTTAATACAATTGCAGTCATTAATGCTCAAGGTAATATTTTAAATACTTCCGATAAACTTCATTTGGTTCCTTTTGGTGAGTATCTTCCTTATCAGAATTTATTGAAAAAAATTGGATTGCGTACCCTTGCTGATAATATTGGTGGATATAGTGCTGCAAGTGTGCGCAAAATTGTTACAATGCCAAACGGATTTTCTTATCTACCCTTAATTTGTTATGAAGCAATATTTCCCCATGAAATGACTTTTAAAGGCTCCCCGCCTCAAGCAATTATTAATATTACAAATGATGCATGGTTTGGTGTAACACCTGGACCCTATCAACATCTTCAACAAGCACAGCTTCGTGCCGTTGAACTGGGAATCCCCCTCATACGGGCAGCCAATAATGGCATATCAGCTGTTATTGATTCTTATGGACGAATCGTTGTAGCTCTTCGACAAAATGCTGTGGGCATTATTGATTCACAAGTTCCATCATCCATTACCCCTATAGGAAGCAATGAATACAGAACTTTCTCTACTTTTATCTTATTCATCCTTATGCTATTGTGTCGTATTGGTTTTGGTTTTACAAAACAGCTTAAATGATTCAAGTGCCCTTTGTACGGTATTGTGTTGCGTGTACCAGTGATATTGGGAAAAAATATTACATATTGTTTTAATTATATGATAAATCAACTGCGCATAAATATGATGTTGGTTTAGAAGAAAAATGCTGGAAATAAAGAGTTGCATTATGACCGAAACTAGAAAAAAACCTGACCCTATAGATATCTATGTTGGAACTCGTATCCGTTTACGTCGTAATATTTTAGGACTCACTCAAGAGAAACTAGGTGAAAAATTAGGAATTACTTTTCAGCAAATCCAAAAATATGAAAAAGGAACAAACCGTATTGGTGCCAGCCGTCTTCAAGCGATAGCGGAAATTATGGATGTTCCTGTTTCTTACTTTTTTGATAAAGGTATTACCTCCCAACAAGTAGAGGGTTTTGCTGAAAGTGAACACAATTTTATAGACTTTTGTTCTAGCAGCGAAGGGATTCAGCTCATGCGCGCTTTTACAAATATATCTGATGCTAAAGTGCGTCGAAAAATTATTGACTTGGCAAAAGCACTTTCTGAGGAAGATTTGACAAATAAGTTATAAATTAAAATTATATCTTTTCTCTTTTATTCATATACATTTGCATTGACTATTTGCTGTAGAATTAGCAAATGGTGACGACTTTAGTAAGCAATTGATTAAATCGTTGGTTTTCTTTTTTGAAGGAGTTCCTATGCCGCATCAAGATTATCTTTTTACGAGCGAATCGGTATCGGAAGGACATCCTGATAAAATTTGTGATCGTATTTCCGATGAAATCGTTGATATGATCTATAAAGAAGCTGAAAAGACTGGTACTGATCCATGGTTAGTACGCGTTGCCTGTGAAACTCTCGTCAGTGTCAACCGTGTTGTTATCGCTGGTGAAGTACGTGTTCCCGATACGCTATTAAAAAAAGATAAAAATAAAGAATTCATCTATGATGAAACTAGCTTTCCACTCATTAATCCTACACGTTTTCGTACAGCAGCGCGCCGTGCTATTCGTACCATTGGCTATGAACAAGCAGGCTTCCATTGGAAAACTGTTAAAATTGATGTTCTTTTGCGCCCACAATCAGCTGATATAGCAAGAGGGGTTGATAATGCTACGGATCGGCATGGTGAAGAAGGAGCGGGTGATCAAGGTATCATGTTTGGATATGCTTGCCGTGAAACACCTGATCTCATGCCTGCGCCAATTTATTATGCGCATAAAATTCTCAAACTTCTTGCCGCAGCTCGTCATAAAGGAGAGGGAGAAACTGGAAAATTAGGACCAGATGCTAAAAGCCAAATAACCATACGTTATAAAAATGGAAAACCGATAGAGGTCACATCCATTGTTCTTTCAACGCAGCACCTTGATGAAAGCTGGGATTCCAATAAAGTACGTACAGTGGTTGAACCTTACATTCGCCAAGCTTTACATGACATTCCCATTGCAGCTCAATGTAGTTGGTATATTAACCCAACAGGAAAATTTGTCATTGGAGGCCCTCAAAGCGATGCCGGATTAACGGGACGCAAAATTATTGTGGATACTTACGGAGGTGCAGCACCCCATGGAGGCGGTGCTTTTTCAGGAAAAGATACAACAAAAGTTGATCGTTCTGCTGCCTATGCGGCACGCTATCTGGCTAAGAATATTGTTGCTGCTCATTTAGCAGAGAGATGCACCATTCAACTCTCCTATGCAATTGGTATTGCACAACCTTTATCTATTTATCTTAATCTTCATGGAACAGGAAAAGTCGATGAAAAGGTTATTGAAGAAGCCATCCGCAAAATAATGGACCTTTCACCTACCGGCATTCGAAAACATCTTGACCTCAATAAACCTATTTATGCGAAAACAGCTGCCTATGGTCACTTTGGTCGTAAACCAAAACACGATGGTTCGTTTTCATGGGAAAAAACTGATCTCGTGAAAACGCTTCAAACAATGATCCAAATCCCATGATTAAACATAATATACGTAAGAGTGAAGCATTTTTTGGACGCCGACAAGGAAAACAACTTCGAAACAGTCAGCTTACACGTATACAAATGCTTCTCCCCAGTTTGAATATTGATTTAAATGTCCCTCCTCCCTTAAACCTTACATCCTTATTTTCAAGCAAAATAAGAGAAATTCGACTTGAAATCGGTTTTGGTGGAGGTGAACATTTACTTCATGAAATGGCATATTTTCCAAAAACCGGTTTTATCGGCGTCGAGCCCTTTATCAATGGCATGGCAAAAATATTGTCGTCTCTTGAACAGCATCAAAACCATCAAAATCGTCTTCGCCTCTATAATGATGATGCTACACGCCTTCTTGATTGGCTCCCTGATAACTCGCTTGACGGAATAGACCTCTTCTATCCTGATCCTTGGCCGAAAAAAAAACACTGGAAACGACGCTTCATCAATATAAAAAATCTTAACCGTTTTGCTCGTGTTCTTAAAATAGGGAAATTTTTGCGCTTTGCTAGCGATATAGACAGTTATGTCAACTGGACTTTGTACCATTGTGCACAACATGATCACTTTGAATGGAAAGCAGAAAGCCCTCAAGACTGGAAACTCCCTTATCCACTATGGAGCGGAACCCGCTATGAAGCAAAAGCTTTACGCGAAGGACGAACGCCTGCCTATCTTACCTTTATCAAGAAATAAATGATCAAGCGCTTTTCTCATAAACAACTTGAAAAATTTTGAATTTAAGAGTATCAATAGTTAAATTCTTGGTCTTATGATGAAGAGTGGGCCGTTGGACCCGCTCTTTTTTAATATCATAAAACTGATGAAACCAACTTGGATAAAATGTATGAACGAAGCTGAAAAAATAAGCAATCTTGACGAACCGCGCCTGTTTGAAGAAGATGGTATCGAAGCACAGGTTGCTGCTCTTGTCATACCACTACTTAAACCTTTAGGTTTTCGTTTGGTTCGTGTGAAACTTCTTGGTCAAAATGGTTTAACACTTCAAATTATGGTTGAACGTGCCGATGGTTCTATGACCATAGAAGATTGTGAAACTGTTAGTCGAACAGTTTCTCCCCTCCTTGATGTACAAAATGTTATTGAACGCAAATATCATTTAGAAATCTCATCACCTGGAATTGATCGTCCATTGGTAAGAAAATCTGATTTTTTTCATTGGCAAGGGCATCTTGCAAAAATTGAAACCAAAATAACAATTGATGGGCGCCGAAAATTTCGTGGGACACTTACAAATATCACGCAAGATGGATTTATTTTAAACACTGATAAAGCTGCTTATGGAGAAGCCATGTATACCCCTATTTCCTTTTGTGATATCATAAATGCGCATTTAGTGCTTACCGATGAGCTTATTCGCGATGCATTGAAACAAAATAAAGATTTAAGTCAACAATTCATTGCCGAAGAGAACGCTAACGACTCTATACAGACGCTCAATTTCAAAAAATAATATCACTGGGAAATACCCATCGTGTGGCACAAAGAAGGAGAAAATTGATGGCTACAAGCGCTAACAGGCTTGAGATTCTGCAAATTGCAGATGCTGTTGCACGTGAAAAGTCAATCGACCGTGAAATTGTCATTTCTGCGATGGCTGATGCTATTCAAAAAGCAGCACGTTCTCGTTATGGTCAAGAAACCAATATTCGTGCTGAAATCAATTCTAAAACAGGTGAAATTAAATTACAGCGCCTGCTTAAAATCGTTGATGTCGTTGAAGACTATACAACGGAAATTACTTTGTCTGATGCTCTCAAACGTCAAGCAGAAGCAAAAATTGGTGATTTTTTTGCTGATCTTTTACCTCCTATGGATTTTGGACGTATCGCAGCACAATCTGCTAAACAGGTTATTGTACAAAAAGTACGCGATGCAGAGCGCGATCAGCAATATGAAGAATTCAAAAATAAAGTTGGTGAAATTATTTCTGGTACAGTTAAGCGTGTGGAATATGGTAACGTCATCGTTGATCTAGGGCGCGGTGAAGCTATTGTTCGCCGTGATGAATTAATTCCTCGTGAATCATTCCGCTATGGAGATCGCATTCGTGCTTTTGTCAATGATGTACACCGTGAAACGCGTGGTCCGCAAATTTTCCTTTCACGCACACATCCCCAATTTATGGTAAAACTTTTCACTATGGAAGTACCAGAAATTTATGATGGTATTATAGAAATCAAATCTGTTGCTCGTGATCCAGGTTCACGGGCTAAAATCGCCGTTGTTTCACGTGATGGTTCCATTGATCCTGTTGGAGCATGCGTTGGAATGCGAGGAAGTCGTGTACAAGCTGTTGTTGCTGAATTACAAGGCGAAAAAATTGATATTATTCCTTGGTCGCCTGATGCGGCAACATTTGTCGTTAATGCACTGCAACCTGCTGAAGTTTCTAAAATCATCCTTGATGAAGATGCTGAACGGATTGAAGTTATTGTGCCAGATGATCAACTTAGCCTTGCTATTGGACGACGTGGGCAAAATGTTCGCTTGGCTTCGCAACTAACAGGATGGAACATTGATATTTTAACGGAAAAGGAAGAATCTGAAAATCGTCAAAAAGAATTTACTGAACGAAGTAAATTGTTTATGGAAGCCTTAGAGGTTGACGAAATGATCGGACAGGTTATGGCATCAGAGGGTTTTTCTTCTATTGAAGAAATCGCCTATATTGATCTTGAAGAAATCGCTTCTATTGATGGTTTTGACCATGATACCGCCGCTGAAATCCAAAGTCGTGCCCGCGAATATCTTGATCATCAAGAAAAAGCACTTGATGAAAAACGCAAAAAGCTCGGAGTTTCTGACGAATTGCGAACACTTCCTGGAATGACAAGTGCTATGTTGGTTGCTGTAGGTGAGGATGGTGTAAAAACAATAGAAGACTTTGCTGGCTATGCCGTTGATGATTTAGCTGGTTGGAGAGAACGTAAAGAAGGTCAAACACAGAATTTTTCTGGTATTTTAACCCCTTTTGACATTACACGCGCAGATGCAGAAGCTATGGTTTTAGCCGCACGTGTACAAGCAGGCTGGATAGACCAAGCTGATCTTGTTACAGAAAATCCTGTAGAAGATGGAAATTCTACAGAAAATGAAAAAATAGATGATTTGGATGTGGATACACTTTAAATGAATGAACGGACTTGCATTGTGACCCGAAAAAATGCTTCAGCACAAACGCTGATCCGTTTTGTTATTGGTCCCAATAACCAAATTGTTCCTGATCTTAAAGCGAATTTACCAGGGCGTGGCGTTTGGATTTCTGCCCATCACGCTGTTATTGAGAAAGCAATCAAACAGAAAGCTTTTCATAGAAATTTTAAAACAGATGTTGAGGTTGCACCAAATCTTGTGCATATTGTTGATACGCTTTTACTAAAAGCCGCTCTTTCAAGCCTTTCCATGGCACGAAAAGCGGGAGCAATTGTTATGGGAGCAACAAAGGTTGACGCTGCTATCCGCTCTGGTAAAGTTATTCTTGTACTTCATGCTAAAGAAACAACAGAAGATGGGAAACGAAAAATTGCACAGGCCATCCATTCAATACAACAACAAACAAATCGGACTATAAAAACCATATCTTTATTTACAAGTGATGAAATGCGAGTGGCTTTTGGCTCTAATCCTGTAATGCACGCGGCCTTACTGGACACAAAAGCTGCTGAAGGATTTCTCAAAACAACATGTAAATTGATCAGCTATCGTGACGACAAGCATAGTAAGTCTAGTGAGATGACGGCCCAAGCCGTGAAGGAAGTACAATGAGTGAAAATAACAACGACAAAACAACCGTCAAGAAGACACTAACTCTCAAGAGGTCTGTCTTGGAAACGAGTACGGTTAAACAAAATTTTAGTCATGGCCGTACGAAGGCTGTCGTTGTCGAAACCAAACGGCGTAAAATTACGCGACCTGATGAAAAAGCTGAAACCCTACAGCCCATTACAAAGCCGCATGTGGCCCCCCAGCGTTCTAAACCGCGTTTTGAGGGAAAAAAGCCTCAAGAATCTGTGACCAAAAGCAATCTTTCATCAACTGAAATGGAAGCGAGACTTCGCGCGTTAGAAGAAGCACATATCCAAGAAAAAATAACGCGAGAACAAGCCGAAGAAGAAGCAAGACGCGCTAAAGAGCGTGAAGAAATTTTACAGCAAGAAATTAAAGAAAAAGAAATACATCTCCAACAAGAAGAAGAAATATCGCCAGTACAGACTCCATCTGTTCCCCCTCTCATTGAACAGACAGATATTCCTATTGCCCCTAAACAGACAACCGTGGTTGAAAAACGCAAAATAGATGACAATAAAGAGGAAGAACGGCATAGTCGACGTGCTAATCCTGCTAAATCAGAAATACGTGTACCCAAAGTTGTCAAAGGAGCTGATGAGCGGAGACGCGGAAAGTTAACTCTGAATAGTGCACTGGATGAAGAAGGAAGCGCACGTGGGCGCTCAATGGCTGCAATGCGGCGTAGACAGGAAAAGTTTAAGCGTGCACAAAATCAAGAACCAAGAGAAAAAATTTCTCGCGAAGTTGTTCTTCCTGAAACGATTACTATTCAAGAGCTCGCACAACGTATGACTGAGCGTTCTGTTGATGTGATTAAATTCTTGATGAAACAAGGACAAATGATGAAACCTGGCGATGTTATTGATGCAGATGTTGCCGAACTCATCGCTGTTGAATTTGGCCATACTGTTAAACGTGTTTTAGAATCTGACGTAGAAGAAGGTATCTTTAATATAACAGATAATCCTCAAAACATGCAGCAGCGCGCCCCTGTTGTAACCATTATGGGCCATGTTGACCACGGAAAAACTTCGCTTTTGGATGCTATTCGTAAAGCAAATGTTGTTTCTGGCGAAGCAGGAGGTATTACGCAGCATATTGGTGCCTATCAAGTAGAACAAAATGGTCAAAAAATTACCTTTATTGATACACCAGGTCATGCTGCATTTACCGCTATGCGTGCACGCGGAGCTCGTGTTACTGATATTGCTGTTCTCGTTGTAGCCGCTGATGATAGTGTTATGCCTCAAACGATTGAATCAATCAATCATGCGAAAGCTGCTGGTGTACCTATCATTGTTGCTATCAACAAAATTGATAAACCAGCTGCGAATGCACAAAAAGTGCGTACAGAACTTCTACAACATGAAGTGTTTGTTGAAACTATGGGTGGAGAAACTTTGGACGTTGAAGTTTCTGCTAAAACTGGTCAAAATCTTGATAAACTTCTCGAAGCTATCCTTCTTCAAGCTGAAATGCTTGATCTGAAAGCAGATCCTCAACGAACTGCAGAGGGCGTTATCATTGAAGCCAAATTGGATCGCGGACGTGGGTCTGTTGCAACAGTTCTTGTTCAAAAAGGTACATTACACCCTTCTGATATTATCGTTGCTGGAAATGAATGGGGTCGTGTACGTGCTTTGATTGACGACCATGGCCGCCATGTCAAAGAGGCCGTTCCCTCTACACCAATTGAAATTTTAGGCATGCAAGGAACACCACAAGCCGGAGACCGTTTTGCTGTTGTCACACATGAAGCAAAAGCACGTGAAATTTCTGAATATCGGCAACGATTAGCACGTGATAAAGCTGTTGCGCGGCAAACTGGTTCGCGTGGTTCTCTTGAACAGATGATGACAAAATTGCAAACGACTGGTGTTAAGGAATTTTCTCTTATTATAAAAGGAGATGTGCAAGGATCAATTGAAGCAATCGCTTCAGCATTGGAAAAACTCGGAAATGACGAGGTTCGTGCGCGTATTGTACATTCTGGTGCTGGAGGAATTACCGAAAGTGATATTTCTCTTGCAGAAGCTTCTAACTCTGCTGTAATTGGCTTTAATGTTCGAGCCAATAAGCAGGCACGTGATTTTGCTAAAACACAAGGAATTGAAATTCGTTATTACAACATCATTTATGATCTTGTTGACGATATCAAGGCTGCTATGTCTGGATTACTCTCACCAGAACAGCGTGAAACTTTCCTTGGTAATGCTGAAATTCTAGAAGTCTTTAACATTACAAAAATTGGAAAAGTTGCAGGATGTCGTGTTACAGAAGGTAAAATAGAACGAGGAGCCGGTGTTCGCCTTATCCGCGATAATATCGTTATTCACGAAGGAAAGCTGAAAACACTCAAACGCTTTAAGGATGAAGTCAATGAAGTGCAAAGTGGTCAAGAATGTGGAATAGCCTTTGAAAATTATGAAGACATGCGTGCAGGAGACATCATTGAGACCTTCCGTATCGAACATATTAATCGCACATTATAAAATAATCCAATAACTTTACTCTGTTGTGAAATGAGAAAAGTTATTAGGTTTTATACACAATATTTCTTTTTCCTTATCTAAATGGTCAAAAAAGAGATCTTGTAGCAAGGATAAAACTTTGATGAAAAATGCAGGGCCATCACAACGGCAACTTAGAGTAGCAGAGCAAGTACGTCATGCAATAGCGCATATATTACAGCGTGATATTTTGCTTGATGATATCTTAAAAAATATTGTTATTTCTGTCTCTGAAGTACGCATGTCATCAGATTTAAAAATTGCTACTTGCTTTGTATCACCTCTCAGCACTCTTAAAAATGCTTCTCATACCGATGTTGTTGATACCCTCAATAAACATAGTCGTTTTCTCCGTGGAGAAATCAGTCATGCGTTGCGACAAATGAAATATATGCCAGAACTGCGTTTCCGACTTGATAATAGTTTTGATAATTTTTCAAAAATTGATGCCCTCCTTCGCTCGCCTGAGGTTGCACGCGATCTTCACCATAGTGATACAGATGAGGATTAAAGATATGGCGCGGCAACACAAGAAAAAAGGGCGTCCTGTTTCTGGCTGGGTCATATTTGATAAACCAAAAGGAATGAAATCAACAGAAGCTGTCTCACAAATCAAATGGCTCTTCCATGCTCAAAAGGCAGGACATGCGGGTACACTTGATCCTCTTGCTTCTGGTCTCCTTCCCATTGCATTGGGCGAAGCAACCAAAACCGTCCCTTACGTGATGCAAGGCAAAAAAACTTACCGTTTTCATATTGCTTGGGGGCAAGAGCGCTCAACAGATGATTTAGAAGGAGAAATAACGAAAACTTCTCTCATACGTCCAACACAAGAAGAAATACTTGCTCTTCTTCCTCAATATACAGGTGTTATTTTGCAAACACCTCCACAATTTTCAGCAATCAAAATTGCTGGAAATCGTGCCTATGATTTAGCGCGTGAAGGGGAAGTTGTTGACATTCCGCCCCGTGAAGTGGAAATAGAAACTTTCAAGTTATTAGAAATGCCTACCAAAGAGCATTCTATCTTTGAAATAACCTGCGGAAAAGGAACTTATGTGCGCTCTTTAGCACGCGATATGGGACGTGATCTCGGTTGCTATGGGCATATTGCTGATTTAAGACGTATTGCCGTCGCACCTTTTGATGAAGAAGATCTCATTACATGGGAGGAACTAAAAGCGGCCATTCCGCCAAATAAAAACACTACAGATGAGAATAATCGTTCTTTTGAAAAAAACTTCTCAACACTCGATGGGCTCTTAATTGACACAAGCGCCGCATTGGATTGCCTCCCTCACTATATCCTTAATGAAACTCAAGCACAGAGAATTATAAGAGGCCATTCTATCCTCTTGAATCATCACAAAGCACCTCTTGATGAAGAGGAAATTTGTGTCCTCTATAAGGAACAACTTCTTGCTATTGGCACTCTCGACAAAGGTCTATTTAAACCAAAGCGGATTTTCACAATTTAATCGATTCTTTTCCCAACCACCTTTTGCGGAAAGATATTTTTCTCTATCAATTAAGAAAAATATGGTGCTTTTCATTGTCTATATTTACCGTATTCATATCAAAATTTAAGTCAGTGCTATAAGCTAACACCACCACACACTTTTTCCTCTTAATGTCGCAATAATCCTTGCATTTAAAGGATTCATAAGAGGCTTTTTATTTCTTTTTCAATCGTTTTTTACTCATACTTTAGTCCTCGTTTATAATGTACAAGCAAAGATATGGACTGATTTACTCTAAATAGATTTGAAACGAGAAAAGCTTAAGATTTTCAGAACTATCACTCAACATGAAAAATGACAAATAACCATTATAAATCAATTCATTAAATATTGAAATAGCAATTTTTTATGATTATGCTAACAAATTGATCGAAATAATATTAATATATGTAATATTTACAAAAACTGTTTTAACCCTAAGGAAGATGATCAGAGGAAACTTTTAAAAGCATCTCATTGGCTTGAGGTATTGTTTGGCGTTCAATCATGCGGTGCACTCTTATACCGTTAGGAGCACAATTTAAATGACGCAGACGCTTATTGACTTCTGCATCTGCTTTTGTACGACGATGATTATGGCGTAAATAATCTACCCATGTTGGCATATGATAAGCCTCTGTCCAATATTCAGGTCTTTCAAGATCTCGTAAAAGGACCCACTGACGCGCACCATCACGTAATCGAATATGGCGTCGACGCGTCATCACTTTGAGAAACTCTTCAAGATCATTTTCATGAATTTTATAATCGATCATTATCATGATCGGGCCACTTCTTGCTTTGAGGTCAAGTAATAATTCCGGCTCTCTAAAATGATCAAGAGGATTTAAATCTATCTGAGGAATTTCTTGAATTCTAAATTTTACCCCCGCAAGAGCACCAAAAATCAAGAATAGAGAACAAACGCTCAAAGCAATTGTTGGAGAATAACCATCAGCCAAAACTCCCCAGATTGCACTTCCAATAGCCATCCCCCCATAAGATGCCGTTTGATAAAGTGCTAAAGAACGTGCGACAACCCAGCGTGGTGTAGAGAGTTGTACAGATGTATTAAACAATGATAATGCCAAAACCCAACATAACCCTGCAGGAAATAAAGCAATATGGCTTATAATCAGTGAACGGCTTATTCCCAATAAAAAGCAAGAAAAGGCAAAACCAATAAATGCACTTGCAATAATTGTTTCTGAACGAAAATGATGCCGTACAACTGCATTAATAATACCTGCTGTCATGGCTCCTAACCCAAAACAACCGAGCAATGTACCATAAAGAAGGGCACTTCCTCCAAGAACTTTATGCGCAACAATTGGCAAAAGTGCTAAAATAGAAATTGCTCCTATACCAAAAAGGAACGCTCGAACCATAATACTCAGCAGATTAGGTGACATCGCAACATAACGCAAACCATCTGAGACAGCTCCTAACAGCCTTTCTCGTGGCAATGAGTTGTTTTCATAATTCGACTTCCAGAAAAACAACGCACCAATAAGAGGAATATAGCTTATAGCATTAAACAAAAAAGCAGCAGATGCCCCCAAAGTTGCAATGATGGCACCACCAATAGCAGGACCAACACTCCGCATCAAATTAAAGCCGACACTATTCAAACTAACAGCAGCAGGAATATTTTCCCTGCTCACAATATCTCCTATCGTTGCTTGCCAAGAAGGATTATAAAAAGCTGTACCACATCCAATCAAAAACGTAAAACATAACAAAAGCCAAGGTGTTAGAAATCCCATATAGGCTAAAACAGATAAACTCATCGATATGACCATCATCATAATCTGCGCACACAACATAATTTGACGCCGATTAAAATTATCAGCTAATGCCCCTGCCATCAAAGAAAACATAACAAGTGGTAATGTTGTGGCACTTTGAACTAGCCCAACCATGGAATGCGAAGAACTAATCAACGCCATTAACCACCCTGCTCCAACAGCCTGTATCAGCCCCCCTAAATTAGAAATAAGAGTAGATGACCATAAATTTCGAAATACCGAATTACGAAAAAGTTTTAATGTTGAAATGCTCTGCATCTTTTTCCTCCAAATCGGTATTTATCACTTTTGTTACCACATACACGCTCATAATCTTTGTATCAAAAGGATGCATAATTCTTTAAAAAACTTCTCATAAAACTCTATTTAAATCAATATTTCAAAACAAAAGCTTTTATTTAAAGAAAGACTTCAAAATGCTGTCAAGGACTAGTATTTTAACCTTCTTTCCTATATAAGAACGAAAATAGGTAAGAGTCTTCGACTTTTCCTGTTTTCTCACAGACCCTTGCTGAACGACATCTCGGCTATGGGTGACTTTATGTTTCTTCGTTTTTGGAAAGGATAATACGATGTCGATTACAGCTGAACGTAAAAAAGCTCTTGTCTCAGAATACGCAAACAAAGTTGGTGATACAGGATCACCAGAAGTGCAAATTGCTGTACTTTCTGAACGTATTTCTAATTTAACAAACCACTTTAAATCTCACAAAAAGGATAATCATTCTCGTCGTGGTCTTTTGAAGATGGTGTCTCAACGTCGGCGTCTTCTTGATTATCTTAAAGGAGTTGACCAAAATCGTTATCAGACACTTATAAAGAAGTTAGGTTTGCGTCGCTAAAAGAAAAATGGAAGTGGTATTAAAAAAACACCCATTTTTTCAACGTGTTGCTTTTAATTAAAAATTTTAAAAACTGATAAGTTATTATGGGATAGAACTGCTCATCGTTTCGCATTTAAGCAGTTTACTTCTCTTTTCTCGCAACAAAGATAAAAAGTATGTTGTCCACCCCAGATCTTGGAAGTATGCTACGCAAAACCAGAATGTGAGCAATCAAAGATTTAAACACTGGTCATTAAGGATAAAAAATGTTCAAAACGCACAAGATAGAAATTGAATGGGCCGGGCGTCCGCTCACCCTTGAAACAGGGAAAATAGCGCGTCAAGCTGATGGTGCAGTGATTGCTACCTATGGAGAAACGATTGTCTTAGCTACCGTTGTATCGGCCAAAATCCCAAAACCAGACCAGGACTTTTTTCCACTCACCGTTAATTATCAAGAAAAATCCTATGCTGTTGGTCGAATACCTGGGGGCTATTTAAAACGTGAAAGTCGACCAAGTGAAAATGAAACTTTGGTTTCACGTTTGATTGATCGCCCAATTCGTCCCCTTTTCGTTGAGGGATATAAAAATGATACACAAGTTATTGTTTCCGTTATACAGCATGATCTCGAAAACAATCCCGATATCCTTGCGATGATTGCATCTTCTGCCGCATTGACCCTGTCAGGTGTTCCTTTTATGGGGCCTATAGCCGGTGCCCGCGTTGGCTATTGTAATGGACAATATGTTCTTAATCCTCATATCGATGAAATGCCTGAATCAAAACTTGATCTTGTTGTTGCTGGAACAGAAAGTGCTGTTTTGATGGTTGAATCAGAAGCACAAGAATTACCGGAAGATATCATGTTGGGAGCTGTGATGTTTGGTCACAAAGGCCTTCAACCTGTCCTTGATGCCATTATAAAGCTTGCTGAAGTTGCTGCAAAAGATCCTCGTGATTTTGTTCCTGAAGATCTTTCTGAGCTTGAAAAAGCGATGCAGAAAATGGCAGAACAGAATATACGAAAGGCTTACACAATTACTGATAAGCAAGAACGTTATGCTGCAATTGATGCACTAAAGACAGAAATCCTCAATAAATTTATGCCAGAACCAGAAAAAGACTGTCAATTTAGTGCAGATCAAATTGCAACCGTATTTAAACAGTTGCAAGCAAAAATTGTTCGCGGAAACATTCTTGATACCCAAAAGCGGATTGATGGACGCAATCTTTCTACCGTACGCCCTATCCAATCAGAAGTAAGTATTTTACCCCGCACACATGGATCAGCACTCTTTACCCGCGGAGAAACACAAGCGATTGTCGTTGCAACATTGGGAACTGGTGAAGATGAACAATATGTTGATTCTTTGACAGGAATGTATAAGGAAACATTCCTTCTCCATTACAATTTTCCACCATTTTCAGTGGGTGAAACGGGACGCCTTGGTTCTCCAGGTCGTCGTGAAATTGGACATGGCAAATTGGCATGGCGGGCAATTCACCCCATGTTACCAACGAAAGAATCTTTTCCTTATACCATTCGTGCTGTCTCAGAAATCACTGAATCCAATGGCTCTTCTTCTATGGCAACGGTTTGTGGAACCTCACTTGCTCTTATGGATGCTGGTGTTCCTCTAGCACGCCCTGTTGCTGGTATTGCTATGGGCTTGATTAAAGAAGGAGAACGCTTTGCTGTTCTTTCTGATATTTTAGGGGATGAAGATCATCTTGGAGATATGGATTTTAAAGTCGCAGGAACAGAAAATGGTATTACTGCCTTGCAAATGGATATCAAAATTGATGGTATTACCGAAGAGATTATGAAAATCGCGCTTGAACAAGCCAAAGGTGGACGAATCCATATCCTTAATGAGATGGCGAAAGCTTTAACCAGTGCACGTGCTGAGCTGAGTGAATTTTCTCCACGAATCGAAGTTATGAATATTTCTGTCGATAAAATCCGTGATGTTATCGGCTCTGGTGGTAAAGTTATTCGGGAAATCGTGGAACAAACTGGAGCAAAAATTAATATTGAAGATGATGGTACCATTAAAATTGCTTCTGCTGATGCTAAAACCATTGAAGCAGCAAAACGTTGGATCCATTCTATTGTCGATGAGCCTGAAGTTGGTGCTATCTACCAAGGAACAGTTGTAAAAACTGCAGAATTTGGTGCATTTATAAACTTCTTTGGTTCTCGTGATGGACTCGTTCATATCTCTCAGCTTGCATCAGAACGCGTCACCAAAACAACAGATATTGTAAAAGAAGGTGACAAAGTTTGGGTTAAATTAATGGGCTTTGATGAGCGTGGAAAAGTTCGGTTATCAATGAAGGTCGTTGATCAAACAACCGGAAAGGAAATCACCGGTGATAAAGCGATGAATGAAGAAAAGTGCGTGGATGAAAAAAAACAACCTGAAAATAAGCGCCGCCGTAAGAAAGAAGAGTAAGTTTTTCCTCTTATCGTATCATGAAATGCCATCCCAACATTGGAGTGGCATTTTTCTTTGAAAGAGTCATATGTGTTATTATTTTTGCCTTTTGAAAATCATGAACTCCCGTATCCTGATCCAAACCAGTGTTGGCTAAGTTTTGGTTTAACAGAAATCCCAGCTCCAGAATGGGCACAAAATTTAAAAGTTATTACGCCTTGGCGACCAGATTTTTTAAAATTTGTCGATACTCAATTTCACTGCTCTCCTCAAATAGATAAAACTTTCAGCTATGATGGTGCATTTTTACATTTGAGCAAATATCGTGGTTTGAACCAAAATTGTTTTCTTGATTTATTAGAATGCGTTAAATCCAATGGATGGATTGTAATCAGTGGGGATAAAACTGCTGGTGCTGCTTCAATGATGAAATGGGTCAAAACAATTGTTCCCATCACCAATAAATTGTCTAAAAATCATGGTCTTGTATTTTGGTTGCAAGTTCCTCAACAAATTGAGAGACATAACATTGCGCAATTGCGCTCACCACCGCTCACTTTTGGTAAATTTCAAACCACTTCTGGTATGTTCTCACACGGACGTATTGATCCAGGATCTGCTGCGCTTGCTTCTTATATGCTCAAAATTATTTCTGGAAAAACGGCTGATTTTGGTGCTGGATGGGGTTATCTTTCTCACGTTGCGCTTGAAAGAAGTGAAAAACTCACCGCTCTCGACCTTTATGAAGCAGACTACAATGCTTTGAGAGCAGCAAAACAGCACCTTAAATCCATAACAGCTCCTTTTCCAATTCATTTTTATTGGCATGACCTTGTACATGAACCTATCACAAATCTATATGACACAATCATTTCAAATCCACCGTTTCACACACAACAAACAACAGATGTTGCATTAGGAAAAAATTTTATTATAAATGCTGCAAAGTGCTTAAAGCCAAGCGGCAGTCTGCTTTTTGTTGCAAACCGCCACCTGCCTTATGAAACATTATTAAAAAATATTTTCCGCACAGTGTTGATACATGAACAAGCCCATGGTTTCAAAATTATCGAAGCACGCAGATAAACAGAATAAGCAATAACTTTCAAAGAATAAAACGTGAAAGATCGATATCAGCAGCAAGCTCGCCAATAGATTTTCTCACGTAAGCAGCATCAATTTTAAACGATGTTCCAGCTTTATCAGGTGCAGTGAAAGAAATCTCATCCAAAACGCGCTCCATCACTGTTTGCAAACGACGTGCCCCTATATTTTCAATCCTTGCATTTAAATCTACAGCAATATCTGCTAAAGCATCAATTGCATCATCGGTAATTTCCAAATGAACCTCTTCCGTTGCCATAAGAGCGATATATTGTTTAATCAAACTAGCTTCTGGTTCCGTTAGAATGCGCCGTAAATCTTCCCTTGTTAAAGGGTTCAGCTCCACACGGATGGGCAAACGTCCTTGAAGTTCCGGTAATAAATCAGATGGCTTGGAAACATGAAATGCACCTGAGGCAATAAAAAGAATATGATCTGTTTTGATTTGCCCATATTTTGTAGCAATTGTTGTTCCTTCAACCAAAGGCAAAAGATCCCGTTGAACGCCCTCACGCGAAACCGCAACACTTGCTCCACCATCCCTGGTTGCAATTTTATCAATTTCGTCGATAAAAACAATACCGTCATTTTCAGCAACACGAAGCGCCTCTTGAATAATTTGCTCCTGATCAAGGAGTTTTTCAGATTCATCATCAATGAGCGGTTTAAAAGAATCCTTTACTGTCGTCTTACGGACTTTTGTACGACTGCCCATTTTGCCCAAAATATCTGATAAATTCATAATACCCATTTGTGCCCCAGGCATACCAGGAATATCAAAGGTTGAAGCACTATTGCTATTATTATCGGCGACTTCAATTTCAATCTCTTTCTCATCCAATTCACCTTCACGCAATTTTTTACGAAAACTATCACGGGTAGCAGGACTTGCTGTTTTACCAACAAGGGCGTCTAAAACGCGCTCTTCAGCATTCACGTGAGCCTTTTCTTTTATTTCATCCCGTTTCTTTTCACGCACAAGAGAAATGGCAATTTCAACAAGATCTCGAATAATTTGCTCAACATCACGTCCCACATAACCAACTTCAGTAAATTTAGTCGCTTCTACTTTAACGAAGGGTGCTCCAGAAA
The DNA here is from genome assembly GCF_042194695.1 of Bartonella sp. CM86QHHN. Lineage (NCBI taxonomy): Bacteria > Pseudomonadati > Pseudomonadota > Alphaproteobacteria > Hyphomicrobiales > Bartonellaceae > Bartonella > Bartonella sp. CM86QHHN. Next base: position 132,937 of record NZ_JBHIND010000051.1, on the reverse strand, counting down.
GTTTTGCTAATCGACGTGCAATACCAGTTTTACCAACTCCTGTTGGCCCTATCATTAAAATATTTTTTGGCATAACTTCTTCACGCATCGGCTCATCAAGCTGTTGCCTACGCCACCGATTGCGCAGTGCAATAGCTACAGAGCGTTTGGCATCATTTTGGCCAATAATAAAACGATCAAGTTCAGAAACAGTTTCACGAGGGGAAAATACAACACACATTTAAATAGCTTTCTCTAAAGAAGATAATTCTGCATCCAATGTTTCAATCGTAAAATGATCATTGGTGTAAACACAAATTTTAGCGGCAATAGCCATAGCTTTACGAGCAATAGTTTCTGCATCCAAATCCAAATCCATGAGTGCACGCGCTGCTGAAAGAGCAAAATTTCCTCCAGAGCCAATTGCCATAACCCCATCTTCTGGCTCTAAGACATCACCAAGCCCTGTTAGAGCCAAAGTTACTTTCTTATCAGCCACGAGCATCATTGCTTCGAGACGACGCAAATAGCGATCTGTTCTCCAATCTTTTGCAAGTTCCACACAAGCACGCATAAGCTGATCAGGATATTGTTCAAGCTTTGTTTCCAATCTCTCCAGTAATGTAAAAGCATCTGCCGTAGCACCTGCAAAACCAGCAATAACCACTCCGTTCTTTCCAAGACGACGCACTTTACGTGCATTGCCTTTCATAATTGTCTGTCCAAGAGAGACCTGACCATCACCGGCCATCACGACTTTTCCACCTTTTCGTACCGTAATAATTGTTGTACCATACATTATGTCTGGCTTATGTTCTGTCATAAGGAAACTCCTTAATATTAACTTTACTTTTTAATATTGATTTCTTTTCATACAATGTAAAACTCAATTACTATTGTCCTATTTAAGAACATATACAGCAAAACACAATGATTCAGCACAACTCAATTTGTTGAAAATGGAAAAATGATATCATTGTTGTCAATGTAAATTACTGCTAAATAGCTTTATATAAACAGTTTGTGCTTTTTAGAGGAAAATTATGAAAAAAATAGCCATAGGGACCTTAGGTGGAACAATTGCAATGACTGCTGATAGTTTTGGTCACATGCAACCGACTTTAACTTCAGATAACCTCATAAAAAGTGTTCCTGATTTAAATAACGTTGCTGATATTCATGCACAAACATTGATGCAAATACCAAGTGGATCTTTATCGTTTCAAATGCTTTTTGAAATAATTAAGTGGGCAAAACAACAAATAAACGCTGGTGCAGAAGGTATTGTTTTAACACAAGGGACTGATACTCTGGAAGAAACAGCTTTTTTTCTTTCTCTTTATTGGAAAGAAGCCGAACCACTCATCATAACCGGTGCTATGCGCATGCCTCATGAAGCAGGCGCCGATGGCCCCGCCAACATTTTAGCAGCCACTCGTGTCGCAGCAGCCACACAAAGTCGTAACAGGGGCGTTCTCGTTGTCATAAATGATGCAATTCATTCACCTTATTGGCTCTATAAAAGCCATACCGTCAAAGTCGAAACATTTCAATCAGGTCTTGCAGGTGTTTTAGGAACTATTTTAGAGGGAAAACTTATTTATTTCAATGATCGAAAATTTTTCCCAAAAACGTTTGATCTTCCCCAAAACCATGATCATCAAATTGCACTCCTCTATTCCTCTTTATCATCTGATGCAAAATTAATGAAACTATGCCTTGAAAGTGGGTATTATGCTGGAGTTGTTATTGCTGGTTTTGGTGCAGGACACTGTAGTTTTCAAGAAGCAGACCTTGTACAACAATATGCACAAAAAATACCAATCATTATTGCTAGTCGTTGTTGTAATGGCTCAACAACTCGTATAACTTATGGCTATAAAGGCTCCGAAATCGATATGATTGCTTCTGGTGCTCTCATGTCTGGTTACTTATCAGCCGTAAAAGCGCGTCTACTTTTATGGACTTTTTTGGCGCAAGGGCACTCATTAGCACAAATCCGTGCAAACTGGAATGACTGGACTATAAGTTAATGAAAAATGATCTACTATCTTAAAAGAAGAGAGCATGCAAAACAAAATTTACTTGAAAATGAAGCCGCTCATCTGTCTACTCTTAAATCAATTGCTGCTGCAAAAAATTCTCGACCAATACAAATGATTGATACGACTATACAAAAAATTAATCAGAAAGATAATCTGATCAAATCCGTTTCTGACCGATATTCACCCTATCGCGTTTTTACTGCACAAGAATGGTCAGAGTTTCGTGCAGACACACCTCTTACTTTGACTTTTGATGAAATTAAGCGTTTACGCTCTATTGATGATCCTATTGATCTTAAAGAAGTCCAACGCATTTATCTTTCTTTATCGCGTCTATTATCATGCCATGTTGAAGCAGTACAGGAACTTTTTCACAAACGTCAGCAGTTTCTCCATCAAGAAGAGAGTAGAAAAACGCCCTTTATTATTGGAATTGCTGGTTCTGTAGCTGTAGGAAAATCAACCACGGCTCGCATTCTTCAAGAACTGTTGAAAAGATGGACATCTAGCCTTAAAGTTGATCTAATCACAACGGATGGTTTTCTCTATCCTAACGCAATCTTACAGCAAAAAAATCGAATGAATCGCAAAGGATTTCCTGATTCCTATGACATTAAAAAGTTGCTGTGCTTTCTTTCGGCTATAAAAGCAGGTATCGGAAATGTCCGTGCCCCGCTTTACTCACATATGATCTATGATGTTCTAGAAAATCAGACTATTACCATTGATCGTCCTGATATTTTAATTGTTGAAGGTATTAATGTATTACAGGTCAGTGATCTTCCTAAAGATGGAAAAGCTATTCCTTTCGTATCAGATTTTTTTGATTTTTCAATCTATGTCGATGCTGAAACAGAAGTCATTCGTCACTGGTATTTGGAGCGCTTTAAACGTTTGCGTAAAACAGCTTTTCAAAATCCTGAATCCTATTTTCATCGTTATGCCCATCTCAATGAAAAAGAAGCTTCAAAAATCGCTGAGGATCTTTGGCAAACGATTAATTTAAAAAATTTACAGGAAAATATATTGCCAACACGACCACGGTCCAATCTCATTCTACGAAAGGGAAAAAATCATTTGGTCGAATATGTCGCACTTAGACGACTATAAGGATCTCATAACTATGCAGCACCACCACATTCATTTTACCTCAACACGTATCGATAACAGTTGCCCTATCATCTTGGTAAACCAAAGAACTCTTGCCAACTTATCACTTGATGCGTCAACAACAGCATGGATAAAAGTTAATGACTTTACTGGTAAAGCGGGACAAATACTCTTTATTCCTCACGAAACGGGGCATTTAAAAAAAGTTTTATTTGGAATTGGCAATGGTAACGATCCTTTTATCACAGGAGTTCTTGCTCAAAAACTTCCTGCTGGTCAATGGCATTTAGAAGGTACAACCTCTGATGAAATAAATACCTATCTTGGATTAGCATTCGGTAGCTATCAATTTAATCGCTATCGTCAAAATTCTTCTTTCAAATCATTATCTATCCATGTCAATGAGGCTATTGATCTTAATGAACTCCAACGAATTTATGAAGCTGTCTTTTTCGTCCGTGATCTCATTAATATTCCAGCCAATGATATGAACCCTGATACTCTCGAAAAAGAAGCTCGAAAACTAGGAAAAACCTATGGTGCTCGTATCAAAAGTATTTGTGGAGACGATCTCTTAACCCATAACTTTCCGATGATTCATGCTGTAGGACGAGCAGGCAGCACTGCACCACGACTGATTGAGTTACTCTGGGGGCAAGAACATCATCCTAAAATAACGTTGGTGGGCAAAGGCGTAACTTTTGATACTGGAGGCCTCGATATTAAATCAGCCAATAACATGTTGCTTATGAAAAAAGACATGGGGGGTGGAGCAAACGTTTTGGGATTGGCTAAACTTATCATGGATGCAAAATTGCCCTTCCGTCTCCGTGTTTTGATTCCAGCCGTAGAAAATGCAATTTCTGCCAATGCTTACCGACCAGGTGATATTCTCAAAAGTCGTAAAGGCTTAAGTGTTGAAGTGGGCAATACAGATGCTGAAGGGCGACTTGTCCTTGCCGATGCACTCGCCTATGGTGATGAAGAAAGTCCACAATTCATGCTTTGTATGGCTACTTTAACAGGGGCAGCGCGTATAGCATTAGGACCAGATCTTCCCGCATTTTATTGTAATGATTCAATATGGGCACAACAAATTTCTGAATCTGCTCACGCTGTCTTTGATCCTCTTTGGCAAATGCCCCTTTGGAAACCTTACCAAGAGATGTTATCATCACCAATTGCCGATCTTAACAATGTAACTGGAAATAGCTTTGCTGGTTCTATAACGGCTGCTTTATTTCTTAATTCTTTTGTTGAAAAAGCTGAATATTTTGCGCATTTTGACCTTTATGGATGGGTTCCAAAAGAAAAACCAGGATACCCTGTTGGTGGATCAGCACAAACTATTCGTGCCCTTTATAATATTTTTAAAAAATGAATTTTGACACAAAATATCCACAAAAATGGACAATTTTGCAATTTCAAGAACAGTTGCTATCGTTTTAAATTGTGTTCTTAGTTTTGTTTGAGGATAAAAACCTTACCAATACAGTTTTCATGAGTTTGTTTAAAGGTAAGGAGTAACAAAATGGAAAGCAAAAAGATGATCTCTAAAGATCCAAGACTTCATGCATTCAGAGATGATCTAGCAGATCAACGTCTTGAAACAGAAATTACAGCTCAACGCTTTGTTCAAGGTGAAAAAAGACGTGTTAATACAGCGGTCGCTGGACTTTTTAAAGAAAATAGTAAAAAAAGTGAAAGACAAACAGAATGCTTATTGGGAGAAGAACTTCTCATTTTTGAACAAGGGGAAACATTGTCGTGGGGACAATCACTCAAAGATGGTTATGTCGGTTATATTGATACAAAAGTTCTTTGTACATCAACCATAAAACAAACACATGTGGTTTCAGTACCACGCACATTTAAATATTTACACGCTGACTTACGTGGATCAATAGTATCCCCATTATCTATGGGAAGCAAAGTCAGTGTTGTTGATGAAATTGAAGTCCGTGACACAATGTATTCTATTCTTGAAAATGGAACAGCAATCATTACGAGCCATCTCAGCCCCATTGGACGCGTATATGAAGATTATGTCACAGTTGCAGAAACCTTTATCCGTACACCTTATCTTTGGGGTGGTGTCAGCGGTTTTGGAATTGATTGTTCGGGACTCATTCAGCTCTCTATGATGATGACCGATCAAATAGTCTTACGTGACACCGATATGCAGCAAGAAACTATAGGCAGTCTTCTTACAGATACTGATAAACTTCAACGAGGTGATTTAATTTTTTGGAAAGATCATGTTGCTATTATGGTCGATCACGCAAATATTATTCACGCAAATGGTTTTTCTATGGACGTTATGATTGAGCCATTGGAAAAAGCAATTACGCGTATCGCTAAAAAAAATCAATATCCCATCGCAAAACGCCGTCCAATTCAAGAAACTTAATACATGCCTCCTATAAAAAATTAATTGAATGTTTTTATTATGCAATAGATTGATTTATAAGGATAATTATCCATCATTCACTCTGCATCAAGCATTCTAAATATCGTAAAATTCTCTTATTTCAAATCTGTTTTTATGTTGAATCAATCAAAATCGCTTGCTTGTTCATCACAAGCGAAATTGATGTATAAGTAAAAATGATTACGAAAAGAAAAATATCCCTTCTGAATGCTCTCAAATGCCAAGAGCTATCATAACTAACATTGGAACCAGCTTACTCCTTCACAAGCGTAAAGATAGTGGCGCTCAATAGATTTTATCTTATAAAGCTCTACCATTATACCATTCACGAGTGCCGGCACGAAATGGGCTTTGGAATATTGCGAGATGCCTCTTTTAAACAACCCCGCAAATATGCAACACAATGGCGTTCTATATTACGTAAGGGATATGCCCCTCTTAATCAAAAGCAACATTTTTTGAAATTTTTCCTATTATCGATATCTTATGAAAGAAATACTTCTAATATCTCTCGGTGCATCCAAGACAATCTCTCAATAATAATCGCGAAAAGTATAAATCCATTATCTACCACCATTTTTATGCTTATGAAGCGTGCAAAGGCATCATTATACACTTTGCCAATTCTCAATGTTGCGATAACCCTTGGCTATTGGAGAGTATTCTTTCAACACGTATTTTATTTCTTTCTTAAATAATTTTATCCACATGACCCGCCCCGCTTGGAACGTGCAAAAGAATGGTTTTGACTAATTTAACATAAAACAGATTTGAAATGAGAAAATTTTTATGACCCTGGACTTTCCCATTCAACATAAAAAAATTATAAATTATCATTATAACTCAATATATTGATTTATAATTTAAGCAATATTTCCTCCTTATAACACATTAAAGAAGGTGATTTTTCAATACCTGAACCAATGGTTTATCAGCATCAGGCATAGGGTATTTATCAAGATCATTAATAAAAACCCATTCTAAATTTTGGCCCTCTCGTCCTTGCGCAACGCCCTCATAATGGTCACAAAGATACAATGGCATTAAGAGATGAAATGTTTTATAGCTATGACTTGCAAATGTTAAAGGGTGTAAATTATTTGGTTGAACATAAATACCAAGCTCTTCCTCTAATTCACGAATCAATGATGCTTCCGGAGTTTCACCTTGCTCAACCTTGCCACCAGGGAACTCCCATAAACCAGCCAATGATTTTCCTTCAGGACGCTGTGTAAGCAAAACACGATTATTCTGATCTAACAGTGCACATGCAACAACAAGAAGAATGGAACTTTTCATACACATATCACTCCCCAATAGGGAACATAAAGATAACTGACTTTTCTATCATATCCCCTCTGCTCCTAAAAGAGCTCACATACCCCATTTGCTCTGAAAAATAATAAACTGTTAAATATAAAGTGCATCCATTAACTTCTGTAATCGCTATTGATCATAACGTACTCTTTTGTTAAATCGCAAGACCAAACCGTCGCCGTACTCTTACCCAAACCGATATCAACACGAATCGTGATGTGCTTACCTTGCATATAAGTACCTATTGTCTCTTCACAATACTCAGGATCTCGTACGCCATTCACGGCCACACGATGCTCACCAAACCAAATCGTCAATAGATCACGATCGACTTCAACACCGGCCTTCCCAACTGCCATAACGACCCGCCCCCAATTCGCATCTTCACCGGCAATAGCCGTTTTTACGAGCGGTGAATTTGCAATTGATAAAGCAATAGTTTTAGCTGCATTATTTGTTGTAGCACCCACCACATTAACCTCAATTAAATGACGAGCACCTTCACCATCACAAACAACTTGTAGTGCAAGTTCATGCAGAAGTGCACTCAATTGTTTCACAAAAACCCCATAACGCGGATCAGATTTACTTGTAAGACATGGAAAATGTTCTTTTCCTGTCGCAAACAACATAAGCGTATCTGAAGTTGAGGTATCGCTATCAACAGTAATTGAATTGAAAGAACCCTCAACTGCCTCTGATAACATGGATTGGAGTGCATCCGAAGAAATGGTAGCATCACTAACCACAAATGACAGCATTGTCGCCATATCGGGTGCAATCATACCAGCACCTTTTGCAATTCCATTAATGGTAACACGCTCTCCCCCACAGTCAAAAGTGCGCGTCGCAAGTTTTGGAAATGTGTCCGTTGTCATTATGGCTTTTGCAGCTTCCAACCAATTTCCCTCTTCTGCTGTCTCTGTCATACTTGGTAAAAGATTGACAATACCCGATGCATCCATTGGCTCACCAATAACACCCGTAGAAGCTATAAAAATTTCATCTTCTCTAACCTTTAAAGCGTTCGCTGCTGCACAAATAATTGCATCGGTTGTGTGCTTTCCTTTGCTTCCTGTAAAAGCATTTGCATTTCCAGAATTCACAACAACACCCCTCGCAACCCCATGAGGAAGCGATGCACGACAATGCTCTACAGGGGCAGATGGACATTTTGAACGAGTAAAAACACCGGCCACACTCACTGGCTTATCGAATATGATGAAAAGAAGATCTGTACGATCTTTATATTTAATCCCAGCTTCAGCTGTTGCTATCCGTACACCAGATAATGGAGAAAGCTCTTGGATCTTTTGAGGAGACAAAGGAGAGATTTTCAAAACCACAATATGCCTTCTATAAAAAATGAAATGATTGCAGATCAATAACCTCTCATAGAAAACTGCTAGGCTTTTTGAACAAAACTAACCTAGCAAATTATCTATTAAAGAGGCTATCTACTTATTTTTCCTAGCTATTCCGTATCTTCTTCATCAGATGTCTCATCGGGAAGTAGCGTCCCATTTTGATGAAGCGATTCCATGATTTTTGTAACATTAGGATCAGGGTATTTCACATCTATCTTGCTACGCAAATCAACAATCAGTTCTTGATAGCGCTTTTTTATTAGCTGTGTCCGCAACATCTCTTTAACATCATCAAATGCAGGCGGTTGTTTTACACGACGATCTTCTAATTTAATAATATGCCAACCAAAAGGACTTTCAACGGGTTGTTTTGTGTATTCGCCAACTTTCAAACCAAATGCGGCATCTTCAAAAGGCTTGACCATTTGACCATGGCTAAAATAACCAAGATCACCCCCAACGGCAGCAGAACCATCTGTTGAACTTTTCTTTGCAATCTCTTCAAAATTTTCGCCTTTATTTAAATGCTTAATGATAGCTTCTGCTTCTTTTCTCGTTTTGACCAAAATATGACGCGCTTTAACCTCATCCTCTTTAGGTAAAGCAGCAACTTCTTGCTTATAAAGAGCTTCCAAATCAGTATCCGATATTTTATCAACAATCGCCTGTTTAAAATAAAGCTGTTGAAGAACATTGTCACGCATGACTGCCATACGTTTATCGTAAGCTTCTGTCTTATCAAGACCTTTGCTTCTTGCTGCTTTTGCGAGGGCCTGCATATCTAAATAAGCTTTTAGAACCATCATACGGCGTTGTTCATCAGGAAAACGTGCTAAATTAGGATTTATTTCAAGCGCTAAATCATCCAATTGGCCTGCTGTAATATTTTTCCCATCAATAACCGCCATAACATGAGAAGGAGAAACGGCTTTTTCAGAAGCTTTCTCTAAAGTCTTTAAATCACTCGACGATGAATTCAAACCTTCTTGAGCACTCACCCCTAAACTTGTACTTGCCAATAAAGTTGATGCTAAAAAAAGCGTGATAAAGTTAAATTTCATAAATATACTCCTTAAAAATGAAGGCAGGTTCAAGATTCCAATTTTCTTTACCATAACACTTTAATCTTTAAACATAGAGAAATAAATTAGTAATTTTATTTTAAAAAAGTATAAAATTATCCTTTTATCTCAGTTTCTCCAATCCTATCTAATGCAGATGAAAAACATGATAATAGAGAAAAATGACATATTGTATCTTAAATTACTTTGTATTGTATCAGTTAAATAGCATACTTAAAGTTGACATAAAGCGCTTAGCCTCTTATCTCTACTTTACAATTAGAGTGAAAAATTGCACACCAGCAAGTATAATGGTACCATCTGCATTTCATGATGTCACTAATGATATCAGATAATTTGAAGAAAATGTAGAGTATGGGGAGAGCGTATGAATTACCCAACAAGAGTGACAACAATTAAAAGAAAGGGCCAGAGATGGTCAGTTTAGGTGTTTTTGCCCGTAAGTTTTTTGGTTCAGCTCATGAGCGACATCTCAAAGCACTCCGCCAAAAAGTTGCACAAATTAATGCTTTGGAAGAACAATTCGTAAAATTAAGTGATGAGCAGCTTTGCCAAAAAACAGATGCCTTTCGTAAACGTCTTAGTGAAGGTGAGAGTGTTGATTTGCTCTTACCAGAAGCTTTCGCGACTGTTCGTGAAGCCGCAAAACGTGTTTATGACATGCGTCCTTTTGACGTACAACTTATTGGTGGAATGGTCCTTCACGACTGCGGCATAGCTGAAATGCGTACTGGTGAAGGTAAAACATTAATGGCAACTCTACCAATTTATCTCAATGCATTGGAAGGTAAAGGCGTTCATGTTGTGACAGTAAACGATTATCTCGCCAGTCGTGATGCTGAAACAATGGGGAAAATTTTTAGTTTTCTAGGGCTTACAACAGGCGTGATTCTTCATGATCTTGATAGTGATGCCCGTCGAGAGGCCTATGCATGCGACATCACCTATGCCACAAATAATGAACTAGGTTTTGATTATTTGCGTGATAATATGGCCTTCGATCATAGTCAAATGGTCCAACGTGGACATCATTACGCAATTGTTGATGAAGTCGATTCGATTCTTATTGATGAAGCCCGTACCCCCCTTATTATTTCTGGTCCTCTAGAAGATCGTACTGACTTCTATAACCTTATTGATACATTTATTCCTGCCTTAACTCCAGAAGACTATGAAATAGACGAAAAACAAAAAACAACGACCTTTACCGAAGTTGGTACTGAAAAAATTGAAAAAATGCTCGAACAAGCTGGGCATCTTAAAGGTGAGAGTCTTTATGACATAGAAAATGTCGCTATCGTTCATCATGTCAATAATGCTCTAAAAGCTCATAAACTGTTTGCTCGCGATAAAGATTATATTGTTCGCAATGATGAAATCGTTATTATTGACGAATTTACAGGGCGAATGATGCCTGGGCGGCGTTATTCTGAAGGACTTCATCAAGCGTTAGAAGCTAAAGAGCATGTTGCTATTCAACCAGAAAACCAGACACTTGCTTCCATCACTTTCCAAAATTACTTCCGTATGTATAGAAAATTATCTGGCATGACTGGAACTGCAACAACAGAAGCCGAAGAATTCAGAAATATTTATGGTCTTGACGTTGTCGAAGTCCCTACAAATTTGCCAATACAACGTATTGATGAAGATGATGAGATTTATCGAACAGCAGAGGAGAAATATCGGGCAATTGTGCGTGATATCCGTCAAGCACACGAAAAAGAACAGCCTATTCTTGTTGGAACAACCTCTATTGAAAAGTCAGAACAATTGGCAGAGCGTTTGCGAAAAGAAGGCATTACCGATTTTAGAGTCTTAAATGCTCGCTATCACGAACAAGAAGCATACATCATTGCGCAAGCAGGCGTTCCTGGAGCTCTCACCATTGCAACCAACATGGCAGGACGCGGTACGGATATACAGCTTGGTGGTAATGTTGAAATGCGCATCCGGCAAGAGTTACAGGATATCCCGGAAGGTCCAGAGCGGACAGCTAAAATTGAAGAAATAAAAAAAGATGTTCAGAAGCTTAAAGAAAAAGCTTTAGCGGCTGGAGGGCTTTACGTTATCGCTACTGAACGTCATGAAAGCCGTCGTATTGATAACCAGCTTCGTGGACGTTCTGGTCGCCAAGGCGATCCTGGTCGCTCAAAATTCTTTCTCTCTCTTCAAGATGATCTTATGCGTATCTTTGGCTCTAACCGTATGGATGGTATGCTGCAAAAACTTGGATTGAAAGAAAATGAAGCTATTATCCATCCATGGATTAATAAAGCCCTTGAAAAAGCACAAAAAAAGGTCGAAGCACGAAACTTTGAAATTCGTAAAAATCTGCTAAAATATGATGATGTCATGAATGATCAACGCAAGGTTATTTTTGAACAGCGTATGGAGGTCATGAATGCAGATGATTTATCAGAAACGATCCTTGAAATGCGTAATGAAGTCGTAGAGGATCTCGTAGAGGTTTATATTCCATCAGGGACATATTCTGAAAAATGGGATGCAAAAACTCTCGAAGAAGAGCTTCAACAACTCTTTAATCTTGAGCTTCCAGTGGAAGAATGGGCAAAAGAAGATGGAATTGCCGAGGAGCAAATTCTAGAGCGTGTATCAGATGCTGTTACAAAACTTGAAAATGAGCGTACTGAACGATATTCTCCAGAAGTTATGGCTTATTTTCACAAAGCAGTATTGCTCGAAACTATTGACACGTTATGGCGTGAACATCTGGTGAGTTTAGACCATTTGCGTTCTGTTGTTGGTTTTCGTGGTTATGCGCAGCGGGATCCGCTCAATGAATATAAGACAGAATCATTTGAACTCTTTCAAAGTATGTTGAGAAATTTGCGCCGAATTGTCACTTCTAAGCTTATGCGCTTTGAAATCATTCAACACCCCACAGAACCGACCATGCCTGAGCAAACTGATGCTGCTTCTTCTGTCTTTAATGATCAAAGTCAAGAAAATTCTCCCACCTTATCGGCACGATCACAAGAAAATAGATTTGTTAATCCACAAGATCGTGACCCTAACGATATAACCACATGGGGAAAAGTTGGACGTAATGAGCGTTGTCCTTGCGGTTCAGAGAAAAAATACAAACACTGTCATGGAGCCTTTATTTGAAAAGCAAATTATGCAAATGAATAAAAAGCGAAATTATGAGCAAGAATTGCGCACCGCTGGTTTAAGAGTAACACGTCAACGACGAGTTATTCTTGATATTTTGACTGATACAAATGATCATCCCAATGCATTTGAAATTTTTCAGCGTGCAAACAAAATAGATTCGAATATTTCACTCTCAACTGTTTATCGAACCATGAAAATATTAGAAGGAAATGGAACAATTCATCGCCATAGCTTTAGTGGTGGTCCATCTCGTTTTGAGCAAGCAGATGGGCAACATCATGATCATCTCATTGATATAGAAACAGGACAAGTCATCGAGTTTCATTCTGATGTTATTGAAAAGCTACAAGAGGAAATTGCAAAATCTCTTGGCTATGATATTATTCATCACCGCCTTGAACTTTACGGAAAAAAAAACTCTTAAAAAAGTGATCATATATCATTAGATAAAAAACCTCAGGCAAATCAAATTTTATAAAAATTTACCTTTAAAATATAATAGTTTTCATTGGCAAAAAAAAAGAATTGCTTTATTACCCCTCTTTGTATGATGCTATACGGTAATTCATTGCCAATATTATAACAAAAAATCATTGCAACAAAATATTATAAAAATTGTATTATGAAAAATTAGGCCAATATTATCATGGTTTCTTTGCCACAAGATCGTATGAGACAGCTTGAAAAGCGCTTTGAAATAATTGAAAGCCAAATGACGACGAATCCAAATGCTGAAACATATGTCAAATTAGCTTCTGAATATGCAGAACTACAACCCGTTATTACCTCTATACGCGCATTAAATGCTCTTTACGAAGAGATTACAGAATTAGAAACGATTATCAACGATAAACAAACAGATATAGAGATGCGTAATCTTGCCCAGGAAGAGCTACCATCGTTATATAAAAAAGTAGAGCAATTTGAAAAAGAACTCCAAATTCTGCTTTTGCCTAAAGATGTTGCTGATGAAAAAAACGCTATTGTTGAAATTCGAGCAGGAACGGGTGGCTCAGAAGCAGCACTCTTTTCCGGTGATCTTTTCCGCATGTATGAACGTTATGCCCATGCTCACCATTGGAAAGTAGAAGTTATTTCACTTAGTGAGGGGGAAGTTGGCGGATATAAAGAGATTATTGCTAGCATTTCAGGAAAAGGTGTCTTTTCTAAATTGAAATATGAATCAGGGGTTCATCGTGTGCAACGCATCCCTGAAACAGAGACAGGTGGACGTATCCATACATCTGCTGCTACCGTTGCTGTGCTTCCAGAAGCTGAAGATATTGATATCGATATTCGTCCTGAAGATATTCGTATCGACACAATGCGTGCATCTGGAGCAGGAGGACAGCATGTTAATACAACGGATTCAGCTGTTCGTATCACGCATATTCCAACAGGAATTATGGTCGTACAAGCAGAAAAATCACAACATCAAAACCGAGCAAGAGCCCTTCAAATTTTACGGGCACGCTTATTCGATATCGAACGACAAAAAGCGGAAAGTGAACGTTCAGCTTCTCGTAAAAGCCAAGTTGGTTCTGGTGATCGCTCAGAACGTATTCGTACCTATAATTTTCCACAAGGACGTGTCACGGATCACCGTATTAATCTAACCTTGTATAAGCTTGATCGCATTCTAGAGGGAGATCTTGATGAGCTTCTTCATGCACTCATCTCAGATCATCAAACAACACTGCTGATGGAAATGGATAATAATTGAGCAAATATTCTTTCAAGAATGTTATCCAACAGATGCAAGAAAAATTGCGCACGAAAGGGATTGCTGAAGCCGATCTCGATGCGAAAATACTCGTTGAATGGATAACAGGAATAAATGCTGCTGAAAGAATTTCTAAACCAGATATGCATCTATCTTCTAAGCATATTATACAAATAGAACAGGTTTTACAACGGCGTATAGCAGGCGAACCCGTTTACCGTATTATAGGAGCACGAGAATTTTATGGTATATCTTTTACATTATCTCAAGAGACGTTAGAACCACGCCCTGATACAGAAACGCTGATAGATCTTGTTCTCCCTTTTCTCCAAAAACAGGTCGAAAATTCGAGAAGAACAACATTCCTTGATATGGGGACAGGAAGTGGCGCCATTACCATTGCACTCCTTAAACAAATTCCCCAATCCTATGCGGTGGCAGTCGATATTTCTGAAGATGCCCTTAAAACAGCGAAAAAAAATGCAAAAAATGCTGAAGTAGCACACCGCTTCACACCTCTTCTTAGCGACTGGTTTGATTCTGTCACAGATCGCTTTGATTTTATTGTTTCCAATCCACCTTATATTCCCGCAAAAGATATCAAAAAACTTGCAAAAGAAGTGCGCTTACATGACCCATTGCGCGCTCTGATAGGAGGGGAAGATGGACTTGATTTTTATCGAAAACTCGCCCATGAAGCAGCCAACTACTTAAAAGAAAACGGCTATGTCGCTGTTGAAATTGGTTTCTCTCAAGAAAATGAAGTCTGCAATTTGTTTGAAAAAAATGGTTTTCAATGTTTAGAAATGCGCAAAGACCTCAGTGGAATACCCCGCGCACTTCTATTTGCATGCAAACATTAAAATTCCCAATCATCATCCGTAGTAGCAACCGCCTTGCCAATGACATAAGAAGAACCTGCCCCTGAAAAAAAGTCATGATTTTCGTCAGAGTTTGGTGATAAAGCTGCCAAAATAGCGGGATTAACACGACAAACCTCAGGGGGGAAAAGAGCTTCAAAACCTAAATTCATTAAAGCCTTGTTAGCGTTATAATGAAGAAAAATTTTAACATCTTCTGTCAATCCAAGCGCATCATAAAGATCTTCAGTATATTTGCACTCGATGTTATAAAGATCAAAGAGCAGGTTAAAAGCAAAATCTTTAATTTCTTGTCTTTTGGCTTCATCAAGCTTTGCAAAGCCCAATTGGAATTTATAACCTATATAATAACCATGGACCGCTTCATCACGAATGATTAGTCGAATGAGGTCTGCTGTATTGGTCAACTTAGCGCGACTGGCCCAATACATGGGCAAATAAAAACCAGAATAAAATAAAAAGCTTTCCAGCAAAGTCGAAGCAATTTTTTTCTTAAGTGGATCATTTGCTTCATAACGCTCAAGTACTAATCTAGCCTTTTTCTGCAAATGAATATTTTCTTCTGACCATCTAAACGCATCATCAACTTCTACCGTCGAACAAAGGGTTGAAAAAATAGAGGAATAAGAACGTGCATGAACCGCTTCCATGAAGGCAATATTCGTCAAAACTGCCTCCTCATGCTCTGTTATCGCATCAGCCAGAAGCGAAATGGCTCCTACAGTGTTTTGAATTGTATCAAGAAGCGTTAGTCCTGTAAAAACACGAATCGTTAGCTTGCGTTCTTCATCCGTTAAGCTTGACCATGAGGGAATGTCATTGGAAAGTGGAACCTTCTCAGGTAACCAAAAATTCCCAGTTAAGCGGTTCCATACTTCAAGATCTTTCTCATCATGTAATCTATTCCAATTAACAGCGCACACAACAGGATTTTTGGTTGTAATCTTTGTCATATGATGATCTCCTATAAACTGCACGAAACACAGCCATCTACTTCTGTTCCACTCAATGCTACTTGCCGTAATCGTACATAGTAAATACTTTTTATCCCCTTTTTCCAGGCATAAATTTGTGCGCGATTAATATCACGTGTAGTAGCCGTATCAGGAAAAAATAATGTTAATGAAAGACCTTGATCAACATGCTGTGTTGCCGCAGCATAGGTATCTATAATTTTTTCAGGGCCAATCTCATAAGCATCTTGGTAAAAATTCAAATTCGTATTATCCATATAAGGAGCAGGATAATAAACGCGCCCAATTTTTCCCTCTTTGCGAATTTCGATTTTTGAAGCAATCGGATGAATGGAGGAAGTGGCATGATTAATATAGGAAATAGATCCCGTGGGAGGAACTGCCTGTAGATTGCGATTATAAAGCCCGTACTCAATAACTAATTTTTTGAGTTCCTGCCAATCCTTTTGATCTGGAATAACAATATTATTCCGTGCAAAAAGCTCTTGCACAAGCGCAAATTGCGGTTTCCATTCTTTTTCAATATATTTTTCGAAAAAACGTCCATCTGCATAAGCTGATTTTTCAAACCCTGCAAACATTTCTTGACGTTCGTGCGCAATTAAATTGGAAGCCCGTATGGCGTGATATGTCACAATATAAAAATAGATATTGGTAAAATCAATCGCTTCTGGAGACCCATAATAGATCTGCTCACGCGCTAGAAACCCATGCAAATTCATTTGTCCCAAACCAATCGCATGACTTTCAGCATTGCCTTTCGCAATGGAAGGCACACAAGCAATATTGCTCATATCCGAAACAGCAGTAAGAGCACGAACAGCAGATTCCACGGTCTGTCCAAAATCAGGACTTTCCATTGCTTTGGCAATATTCATGGATCCAAGATTGCAGGATATATCACTTCCAATCGTGCGATAAGTTAAATCTGTCTCCAGTTCACTCGCCTCACTCACCTGCAAAATTTCTGAACATAAATTGCTCATACTTATGCGCCCAGCTATCGGATTCGATCGATTAGCAGTATCCTCAAATAAAATATAGGGATAACCCGACTCGAATTGTATTTCCGCTAATGTCTGGAAAAAAACGCGTGCACTTATTTTCTTTTTACGAATCTTTGCATTATCAACAAAAGAACGATAATGCTCCGTTAAAGAAATATCGCTAAAGGGCTTACCTGTCACACGCTCGATGTCATACGATGAGAAGAGATACATATCCTCATTATTCCGTGCAAGCTCAAAAGTAATATCAGGAATAACGACACCAAGCGAAAGCGTTTTAATTCTAACTTTTTCATCAGCATTTTCACGCTTTGTATCCAAAAACTTCATAATATCTAAATGATGAGCATGCAAATAAACAGCTCCAGCCCCCTGTCGTGCCCCAAGCTGATTGGCGTAAGAAAAAGAATCTTCCAAGAGTTTCATCACCGGTAAAACACCTGAGGACTGATTTTCTATTTGCTTAATTGGCGCCCCTGCTTCCCGCAAATTCGTTAAACAAAGCGCCACACCTCCACCACGTTTTGAAAGCTGCAAAGCCGAATTAACCGAACGACCTATCGATTCCATATTATCTTCAACACGTAGCAAAAAACACGAAACCAATTCACCTCGTTGTTTTTTCCCAGCATTTAAAAATGTTGGTGTTGCCGGTTGAAAACGTCCTGTAATAATTTCATCCACAAAACTTTCAGCAAGAGCTTTATTCCCTTGTGCCAAATATAAAGCTACAAGACAAACGCGATCTTCATAACGTTCAAGATAACGTTTCCCATCAAAAGTCTTCAGTGTATAGCTGGTATAATACTTAAATGCGCCTAAAAAGGTAGGAAAACGAAATTTAAATGCATAAGCACGTTTAAAAAGCTTTTTAATAAAAGAAAAATCATAAAGCTCAAATAAAGCTTTTTCATAATAACCTTCCTCTATTAAGTAATCTATTTTTTCCTTCAGGTTATGAAAAAAAACTGTATTTTGATTAACATGCTGAAGAAAATATTGCCGCGCAGCAAGCCGATCCATATCAAATTGAATATGACCATTTTCATCATAAAGATTAAGCATTGCATTCAACGCATGATAATCAGTAATCTGATCCGATTTCTGCGATTGTCCTATACCAATTGTTTCCAAAATCTTTCCAATCCCTTTTTTACATAAATAACGTCTTCATCAGTTCCACGCAGCTCAAAACGATAAAGGCAAGGTACACAACATTTTTCAGCAATAATTTTACTTGCTAGATTATAATAGCGACCAAAATTACGATTCCCACCGCCAATAACACCACAAATTAATTTTCGGTTCTCAGCTTCATTAAGAAACTGGACAACGGCTTTCGGCACGGCCCCTCTTCCTTCACCATCTGCATATGTAGGAACAACCAATACATAAGGTTCACCAACCAATGCAGAAGGCTTTCTTTTATCAATTTTGAAGAGTCGTTGCCCAAGCTGCGAGACAAAATGTTCTGTATTACCCGTTGCACTCGAATAATAAACAATAAGCCCCATTAAGCACAAAGACCACTAATCATATCTGGTCTAAAACCAGACCAATGATTTTCACCACAAACAACGACAGGAACCTGACGATACCCCAGAGATTGAACAAAACTGTATGCTTGTTCATCACAGGAAATATCAACAACACGATAATGAATGCCTTTTGCATCAAAAGCGCGGCGTGTAGCATCACATTGGACACAAGATGGTTTGCTATAAATAGTGATCGACATTTTCTTCAACTTTCACAATTCCAAACAATCAACCCTGAAAGGTCAATCTAATAATTTTATAGGTACTCAAGAATAACAAAAAATAGAAATTGTACGCAAAACATGTGGTTATTTTCAAATAATACACAGCTTCCTGAACATAACAGAATTCCTCATCAAATAACTTCAAAAACTATGATGAGAATAAGCGATTATTCTACAACTTAAATGGCAAAGCCCCCTAGTTATAAAACAATCTTTTGCTTGCATTACAATTCCCTCCTGCTGTCTAAAAAACTAATGTTCTAAACTACCGTTTTTCAAGAGCTCTGTTTGCTCTTTTACGGCAAAAATCAATTACAAAAACGAAAGGAAATCCTTCCAAAAGAGACCCTTCAGTAAAAATACTGCTATACCTTTGGCCAATAAACTCTTTACAATAATGGAAATAACTTAGATACCAAACGAAACACACTAACACCCTCTCTTGTGCTTATTTAGAATCACCAATCATTTTGATACTATATATAGTATATACTCTCTCTCTTTCGTCAAGGTGAATTCAATTATTATTTTTAATTTTCCACGATCTTCCCACTAAAATTTTCAGTACTCAAAACTATGTAATAATATAACATTTTGTTGACAAACGTTATATTATTACATAGTTTCCAAAATAATAAGCAACGATGGTAAAAAATATGGATCTGCACTTCAATAAGACAACATTAGGCTATAAGAATAGAATAGCAATAAAGAACTTTTCAGCAAAGTTAAAAGCTGGTTCATTGGTTGCAATAACAGGTGATAATGGCGCTGGAAAATCGACACTGCTAAAAGCCATCGCCGGATTGATTAAACCTCTTAAAGGAAAAATTACAAAACCAAAAAAAAGCCGCATTGCTTATCTTGCTCAGCAATGTAATATAGATCAAACATTTCCAATTGATGTGAAAACGCTTGTAAAAACAGGACTGTGGTCTTTTTGTGGATTATGGAAGAATCAGCGCCCTTATGATTCTAAGATTCAGAATGCTCTTAAAATGGTTGGGCTTACAGAACTCGCACCCCGTTCGCTTGAAACATTATCAGGCGGGCAATTACAACGCGCTCTTTTTGCACGTATTATTGTACAAGATGCCAATATTATTTTACTTGATGAACCTTTCAATGGTGTAGATCATAATACCCAAAAAGACCTTCTTGCTCTGATCACATACTGGCAACAGCAAGGACGCACAATTCTCACAGCACTCCATAACCCTCTCATCGTGCAAGAATTTTTCCCCCAAATGATTCAAATTGATCAACAAAACGCCTTTTATGGAGAAACAACACAGTTTTTAAACAACACCCTTCATCACGTTATGCCACCTCTCACATCCAATTCTTTCCCTATTAGCGCACAAAAACAAAATCTTCTCATCAATGATCCTCTCTTTCTTAGGTTATAAGACGTGTATGCATTTTTTCTTGCCCCCTTTGTTGATTTCCAATTTATGCAAAACGCCCTTATCGGTTCTATTTTTCTGTCTATTAGCGCTTGTCCTGTTGGTGTGTTTTTGATGCTCCGTGGAATGAGCTTGACAGGAGATGCTATCTCTCATGCCATTCTTCCTGGTGTTGCAATTGCTTTTCTGATTTGTGGTTTTTCCCTCATATCTATGACACTTGGTGGTATCTTCGCTGGTCTTATTGTTGCTTTAGCAACCATTTTGATTTCACGAAACAGCTTTCAGAAAGAAGATGCATCCATGACCGTCTTTTATCTTATTGCACTCGCAGCAGGTGTTATTATTATCTCACTGAAAGACTCAACAATTGAGCTGCTTCATCTCTTATTCGGATCGGTTCTTGCACTTGATGCACAAGCCCTTTGGTTAATCACTACTATAATGCTGATTACACTCTGCAGCCTTTGTATTTTTTGGCGTGCACTCGTTTTAGAAAGCTTTGACCCCCTCTTTTTTAAATCACTCTCTCCATTGAGTAAATATATTCATATTTCATTGCTTGGACTTGTGGTGCTGAATCTGGTTGGAGGCTTTCAATCACTAGGAACATTACTTTCCGTTGGCATTATGATGATTCCAGCCATTACAGCCCGTTTTTGGTTTTCACGGCTAGGCCCTATTTGCGCGCTTTCCACTCTTTTTGGAATCATTTCTAGCGTAGGTGGTCTCCTGCTTTCTTTTCATCTTTCACTTCCCTCCGGCCCTGCTATCATCATTACCGCAGGATTTATTTATCTTGTTTCCTGTTTGATAAGTCCACGTGGCTTTATTGTAGCATGGTTTCCCCACCTCTTTTATACCTCCTCACTTTAAGGAAAAAAACGTGCCTAAATTTGCTCAAAAATTTGTTCTTCTTGGAGCTTTATTGCTTGCCCTTTCTCCATTTTCTGCTTCTGCACACAATAAAATCAAAGTTGTTGCGAGCTTTTCCATTCTTGCAGATCTCATAAAAAATGTAGGAGACAACCATATCTCTATGACCACTTTTGTAGGTCCCAATGCGAATACCCACACTTATGAACCTACCCCTCATGATGCTCAAGCTCTTAGAAATGCTCAAATTATTTTCATCAACGGACTTCATTTAGAGGGGTTCATTGACCGCCTTATCACAGCAAGCGGTACAAAAGCACTTCTTGTCAAAGTTAGTGATAATATACCCCCTCTCGAAATGAAAAAACAAGAACATAATGCCCATCATCACAGCGTTATTGACCCACACGCTTGGCAAACAATTCCCAATGTCAAAATCTATGTGAAGAATATTGCTGCTGCTTTTTGTAAAATTAATCCACAATCCTGCACCAGCTACAAAAAAAATGCCGAAACCTACATCCAAAAACTTAAAATAGCACAAGATACCCTGAAAACAAAAATTGCTACCATTCCTAAAGATAAACGTATCATTATCACATCTCATGATGCCTTTGGCTATTTTGCCAAGGAATATGGTTTTACTATCCTTGCCCCTCAAAGTGCTTCAACAGAAACTGAAGCAACCGCAGCCGATGTTGCTAAACTTATAAAACAAATTAAAGCGAATAAAGCAACTGCCCTATTCGTTGAAAATATCTCTAATCCCCGTCTCATAAAACAGATTGCAAAAGAAACAGGCTTAACAATTGGTGGAACACTTTATTCTGATGCATTGTCAAACAAAAATGGCCCTGCAGCAACTTATCTCGATATGATGGAACATAATGTGAATACCATCATTGATGCTATCACAAAACATTAAGATCTTCTATAAAAGAGATAAAAAAGAGTTCATAAAATCGTAAGTCTATGATTATGTTACTAATGATGCCCCAACAGCTATAATTGATAACATTGATATGAAATAAAGTTACTTTTACAGAGAAATTTATACTCTATAGATTCTAAGATAGATAAAGTAAGTGGATTTATTGCCTCATGGTGCCCAAACTGTCAGCAGTAGCATTCTATTTTTCAATGCTTTTTTTACAATAACTCTCGACACTTGAAACGATTCATAAGAAGAATTTGGTGTCTCTTTCTTAAAGTATTTTTATCTATCCAACTTCATTTATAACATGCAAGTAGAATTAGTGTATGAATAAAAACCACTTGAAGAAAAAATACCTCTTATGAAGAGTCTCAACACAATAATTGTTGCAATGTTGGAGACTGAAAGAGAGTATGATAATGGCCCCAGCTTGCATTTTTATAAGCATAAAGATGGCGATACACAATGGATTTTATGTTATACTACTTATAAACGACTGCGTGAAAAAATAGTTGGAACAACCTTGCATGATATTTTTTAAAAAAAGTGCGTAAATTGGCAACCCAATAGCCTTCTGTTTAGGTATTCTGTTTTGTATGAGAGATGCAATTCTATTCAAAGAACGTAAAAAAATGTGTTCGGCAATGCTTAATCGCCATTATGTAAGAGACACTGGCTCAGATGTTTTTGAAAATTGCAATACTAAATTAAAAGATGATGCTAAAGACAGAATCTATTTTTTATTTGATGCTTTCATATTCTCCCTAAATTAAGCTGTCTCCTCATTTTAGAAATTACACAAGCAGATAAGCTTATTCTACTTTGGCATACAAAACTGAATACAGCACTGAACCGTCTTCATATTTGTCTCAAACATACTGCTGTATAAAGTTTAGGTTGATTTATAAGCAACAAAAAGCACGCGCTTTATAAGAAAGTAATATCATAAAACCATTAATAAACTGGCAATATATTGAAAAAATATACCAGCTTTTATAGAATGCTTTGTAAAACAATAACATAACTGCCTTTGTCCCTGCTGATTCTTATAGGTATTCGCATCGATCCCTTATGTTATATTCATAAAGATCTGTTTGAGGATGATCTACAGGCAATTTTTAACTCAAGAATATAGAAAAGATCGATGAGATGTTACAGATGTGTTTCATCTGCTTTTATCGCTAAAAGTAATGAAAATTCTAAAACAAGCACGCCTTCTATCTCTCAGTGATTTTTTGCAACTTATCAGATACCCTTGCTGAGAATTGCATAGTGATTTACATGAGAAAAAATAAACTTGCAGCATGCGCGCATAGGTTTCTCTCTAATTTATGTGATTGGTAAAAAAAAACAAATGCTTCTTATAGGAGCTCTGAAACTATTTTAGATCATATGGCCAGCGGTAAGATAGAATGCGCCTATTCTCGTAGAGATTATTTAGAACAGCGTCGTATTTTGTGCATCAAATAGACTTCTTATGTTAGGGATCAAAGCTCAGATATGGGGCGCATCCTTCCTTATCTGTAACTCATTTTTTCTCTCTATTTCTCTCATTTGCTTTTATAATACACATAAATTATTACATCAAGAAACATATTATAATATGTTGTTTTTTATAACAAAATTATAAATGAGTAAAAATATGGTTAATAAAGATTTATTCTATATTGATATTTTTTTATAATGAAAATGATGTTTGAAAATTATATTCTTCTTACAGACCGTGAAAATGCAAAATTTCTTCATATAAATGTTTTGACATTCTCAGCGCTATGGGACAATAGATCATTACCAAAACTGTTAAAATTTTGTTTTTAATCCCATCGGTTACAACCTGAGTTTGTAAATGTAATTGAGCAAGTCAAAACACACCATTATCATGACGCAGCATAAAAGAGAGTCGTATCACATCAATTAATGCTTACTTATTATTTGTGCGCTTTCCTGTGTTTTTATTAAAAGTATGAAAATTCTGATGAGCAACAGTGAAACTTAGTTTTTGACCATAGTCGTGTGTCAAGCGTTCTTTTATTTCAATCGTAAAGATGATACCATTCCAACGCGTTAAAACATGGCAACCTGTTCCAATAAGCTTGATAAGCTCAATTTTTGTGTGAAAGACAGGCCCTTTATCTGGATGTTCGCCCAATAAGATTATTTCAGGTCTGAATGCTAAAAGATCAGTTTCTTCACCATAAGAAAATGAATGCCCTAAATGTTGTTCTAAGACATAGCGATCAAGAAAATTCATAGGAGGAGAACCAATAAAATCAGCAACAAATGTTGTTGCTGGAGTATCGTAAATTTCCATTGGTGTTCCAATTTGCTCGATAGCTCCTTTATTCAAAACGACTATTCTATCAGCTAATATCATAGCTTCTAGTTGATCATGGGTAACATAGAGGCTCGTTGTTCCTAATGAACGCTGTAGTGTTTTTATTTCAATACACATTTGCGCCCGTAATTTTGCATCAAGATTTGAAAGAGGTTCATCAAAGAGAAAAACACGGGGTTGACGTACAATCACACGCCCCATTGCAACACGCTGACGTTGTCCTCCTGATAATTGTCGTGGTTTACGATCAAGAAATGGTTCTATCTCCAAAAGCTTTGCAGCATGTGCGATACGTTTTTTAATTTCTTCTTTAGGAGTTTTACGATTTTTAAGACCATATTCTAAATTTCCACGAACTGTCATATGGGGATAAAGGGCATAATTTTGAAAAACCATAGCGATATCACGATCAGCTGGTTCACGATCATTGATACATTCGTTATCAATGCATAATTCACCTGAGGTAACTTGTTCAAGTCCTGCTATAATACGTAATAAGGTCGATTTTCCGCACCCTGAAGGACCGACAAGAACAAGAAGTTCTTTATCGGCAACAGTTAAGTTTAAATCATCAATGACCAGAATGCCGTTGTCATACTGTTTTTTTATATTTGATAACTGGATTATGGCCACAATTACTTCTCCGTTTCAATAAGGCCTTTGATAAAAAGCCGCTGCATGAAGATAACAACAAGAACAGGGGGAACCATGGCAACAACCGATACTGCCATGAGTATATTCCATTGAGGATCATGTTGAAGTGATTCGACAATAAGCTGTTTTAAAATAATAAGGATCGTTTGATGATTTTGATCCGTTGTGATGATAAGAGGCCAGAGATATTGTATCCATCCATAAATGAACATAATGATAAATAAAGCAGCAATATTGCTTTTACTAAGAGGAAGAAGAATATCCTTAAAAAATTTAACTGGACCTGCACCATCAACACGTGCCGCCTCTAAGAGTTCATCTGGAACAGTCAAAAAAAACTGGCGAAATAAAAATGTAGCGGTCGCAGATGCAATAAGTGGAATAATCATTCCACTATAGGTGTTGACCATCCCCAATTTTGCAACAATCTCATAGGTTGGAAGAATACGAACTTCGACAGGGAGCATCAATGTAACAAAAATAAGAACAAAAGCAGTTTTTCGGAAGGGAAAGCGCATGTAAATAATTGCATAAGCAGACAAAAGTGAAATAATAATTTTTCCAACGCTAATCCCAAGAGCCATAATGAATGAATTCATTAAGAGTGGCCAGAGGTTGGGCAAACCCAGCTGTGCAAGGCCATCACCAAAGATTGTTTTATAATTTTCCAGAGCATATTTCCCAGGCAAAAGAGGAAGTGTTCCTGAGTTAAATGCTGCTGAACTATGAGTTGATGCAATGATAGCAACATAAACTGGAAAGCAAATAATGATAATACCAACAATGAGAATAATATGGGTTAGAAATTTCAAAACAGGGCGATTTTCAACCATAATTTGTTTCCTAATATTGTACACGGCGCTCAATCCAGCGAAACTGGATAAACGTTAAGACAATAACCATCAACATCAATATTGTTGATTGTGCTGCTGATGCACCGATTATTTGATTTCTAAAGCCATCGTCATATACTTTATAGACGAGGATGCTCGTTGCACGCGCAGGACCTCCAGAAGTTGTATTATCAATAATACCAAAAGTATCAAACATAACATAATTGACATTGACAATAAGAAGGAAAAACGTCGTTGGTGAAATTTGCGGGAAAACCACTGTCCAAAATCGTTTAAAGGGACCAGCACCATCAATGGCGGCTGCTTCTATTTGAGAACGCGGAACAGATTGAAGACCTGTAAGAAAAAAGAGAAAATTGTAAGAAATTTGTTTCCAACTAGCCGCAATGACAATAAGAATCATTGCTTGAGTGCCATTAATACGATAATTCCATAGCACTCCTATTTTCTCGAGAAAAAAAGGGATAATTCCGATGGTGGGATGAAAGATAAACAGCCACAATATACCTGCCAATACTGGAGCAACAGCATAGGGCCAGAGCAAAAGCATTGTATAAGCCTTTTTTGCACGGATGACACGATCAACACAGACAGCTAAGAGAAGTGATATTGTCATTGAAGCGACAGTAACTGAGATGGAAAATACTGCGGTTGTAAAAAGCGATTGCCGATAAGTAGGATCAGAAAGAACGGTTAGATAATTCTCAAAACCAATAAAGGTTGTTGTAAAGCCAAAAGGGTCTTCACGCTCAAAAGATGATTTTATTGCTTGAGCAGCAGGCCAAAAGAAAAACAAAAAAGTCACAAGAAGCTGAGGAAAAAGCAGTCCGTAAGAAAGTAGACTATTTTTAAAATATGCATGTTTTTCTTGCATTCATAGGGCTCTTTAAATGTAGAGACTTTAAAAAAGTAAACAAAAAGGACTCAACCGTTTTTGTTGAGTCTTTAATGTTTAACAATAAAACGAAATTAATGATTAGATCTTTCAAATTCACGCAAGAGTTTATTTCCACGTTCAACGGTCTCATCTAAACCATCTTTCGGCGTTTTTGAACCACTAAGAACAGCTTCCAACTCTTGATCAAGAATGGCACGAATTTGTGGTAAATTACCAAATCTTATCCCTTTTGAGTTAACTGTTGGTGGATTAAGATTAATCTGTTTGATAGCTATATCCGCACCTGGCGTTTTTTCATAGAAATGTTGTTTTTTGCTCAATTCATAAGTCGCTTTTGTGGTTGGGAGATAACCTGTTTCCTGATGCCATTTTGCTTGATTTTCTGTTTTTGAAAGAAATTTAAGAAAAGCGGCTGCCCCTGCATATTCCTTTGGAGTATGGCCCTTAAACGCCCAAATAGAAGCTCCCCCAATAACTGAATTTTGTGGTGCTCCTTCTGTATCCTTATAGTACGGTAGCATACCAACCCCCACATTAAACTGAGCTTCAGAAACAATTCCAGCATGTGATCCTGAAGATTGCATAAAAATTGCACAATTTTGTGCCATAAACATTGGTGTTGAATCTAATGCACCTGCTGGACCACCATAACGGAAAATACCTTGATCAGACCACTTTTTCAGGTCAGTCCACATACGCACTTGTAAAGGTCCATTAAATGTAAGTTCTGAATCAAGTCCTTTAAAGCCATTTTCCTTCGTTCCAAAAGGAACATTATGCAACGCTGAAAAATTTTCTATACCAATCCATTGAGCGGCATAAGCCATTGTAAAACCACAAGTTGCCGCTTTAGTCTCAAGAATTTTCTTGGAAAAGTTTTCTATATCTTGCCACGTTCTAGGAGGCTGTTCTGGATCAAGCCCTGCTTTTTTAAAGATATCTTTGTTATAATAAAGGATGGGTGTTGAAATATTAAATGGCATAGAGACGATACGTCCCTGTTCATCGGAGTAATAACCACTAATAGCAGGGAAATAATCTGTAGGATCAAATTCTTGTTTTGTATCAGCCATAAGTTGATAAAATGGGTAGATTGCACCTTTTGCAGCCATCATAGTTCCAGTACCAACGTCATAAATTTGAGCAAGTACTGGCTGTTTCTTTCCACGAAATGCTGCAATGAGTGAAATCAATCCCTCTTCATATTCACCGCGAAATGAAGAAACAACTTTATACTCAGATTGACTTGCATTAAAATCGTTAATGAGACTTTCAGTTTGCTTTCCTAATTCACCACTCATAGAATGCCAAAAGCTGATTTTTGTCTGTGCAAAACTTTCTGTCATCCCCGCTGTGGACATTATGATAGCAACCGTGGCCGCTATGGAAAGATAAAAACGACTCATGCTTCACCCTTTCTGAAGTGATGGAATACAAACTACCCCTAAATTTATAGTATTACACATGAACATGCTATGACAGTTTTATTTCAGAAACATATTCTCTCATTTAAACAGGAACCACCTAAAGGTCAAATGAATTTGTTTAAATTTATTTATTTTCTTTTATAAGCTTTCTTATGTATTCACGAAATACGCGTTTGTAACTATCTGAAAAAAGTGAGATGGCTTAAATAAGAAAAGTCACTTGGTAAAAAGATATAGATCGTAAATATCATTTCAATGACTATTTTAATATCTGGATTTACTTTTTTAAAAAGAATTGTTTATTCTTTTATTATTTGTCTTATAACTTTCGGCTTATAACTTTAACACGATGTTGCTACTGAATTTAAAGAAGAGACAAATAGAATTTTTTTAAAATTAAGAAAATCATTTTGAAGCGCTTAATAGTCTCTTTCCCTGTAACAAGATCACACCCCTCACGCAAAACAAAATGACACTGTATAACCAATTTCCATGCTGTTAAAAAATCTTTCAATACATCTACATTTCATGATAGCACCTATAAAATAAGCCCTAAAGCCTCTCCATTAAAGTATATAAGACTTTTTGTATGCCATCATTTTTACACTTCATAAAAGTGCAAAACGACATCATCATGTGCGATCCTAATGCTTCAACAAATCTTGCATTTAAAATACGTTAAATGAATATTTTTATTCTTTTCTCAATCATTTTTTATCCACACACCAACCCTGCTTGTAATGTGCAAACGAATGATTTTGATTGATTCATTGTAAAAATATTTGAAATAAGAGAATCTTACGTATTAAGGTCTCTTACTCACATGAATAAAATATTAATTATGATTATAAATCAATGTATTATTGTCGTATATTAGATAATTTTTCTTCTTTCATTACGCTAACTTTATGAAGATATATAGTTCCTTTTGTGTTGATGTATTTTTACCTTTGTGCACACAATTGCAATGCGAGATCAGGTTGATCTGTCGTAATATAATGTACAGGCATATCAAGCCAATATGATAACCGAGCTTTTCCATTAATTGTCCATACCCCTACAGTAAAACCAGCCTCAAGAGCTGATTCAATAAAGTTCTGTGAAACAATAGAGCCATCTAAACTTAGATCAGAATAACCTAATTGCTTCCATTCAGAAAAATGACGGTACATATCACCTTCGAAATTATCAACACATGGACCAGATGGTATTCCTGCTTCAATAAAAGGACGAAGGATAAAAGGATCAAAACTAATAGCAGAAACCCGTTCTGATAAATTTCGGCTTTTTATTAGCGCAAGCGCTTTTTGGGATAATATTGTTTCGCGCTCCACTTCACCGCATGTCTTGATTTCAAGATGCAATGCAACATTCGTTGGTGCTAAAAGATCAAGCACTTCTTCTAATAAGGGAGGTGCTTCTTGGCTTCCTTTTACGCAGAGTTGTTTGCGTGTTTCATTATCAATGTCGTGAATATACCCCTTTTTTCCAACCAATTGGTCTAGACGGAAGTCGTGAAAGACAACCACTTCACCGCTTTTTAGCAAATGAACGTCGCATTCAACTTCATCAACACCTAACGCTATAGCATTATTAAATGCCGAAAGGGTATTTTCAGGATAAAGATGAGCTCCTCCACGGTGTGCAACAATTTTTTTCTCAGACATGCAAAATCCCACACTTCTCAATTTTAAACGATATTGACGTACAGATTGCCAGATAAAAGCTTATATCATATGAAAATACACAATCATTTTTAAATGATTTTTTCTACACTTTTCGAATATCAAACCCTCAGTCATATTTTATTCTTAAAAGACTTATCCTTCATTTTAATTATTCCCATTCAATAGTACTAGGAGGCTTTGAGGTTACATCATATACAACACGATTAATCCCTCTAACTTCGTTAATAATACGTGCTGCTGTCTTACTTAAAAACGCCATATCATAAGGATAAAAATCAGCAGTCATTCCATCTACAGATGTGACGGCGCGAAGAGCACAAACAAATTCATAAGTGCGACCATCCCCCATAACACCAACAGTTTGAACTGGAAGAAGAACAGCAAAAGCTTGCCAAATTTCATCATAAAGACCGGCCTTACGGATTTCCTCAAGATAAATAGCATCTGCTTCGCGTAAAATTTCTAATTTTTCACGTGTTACAGCACCTGGACACCGAATTGCAAGGCCGGGACCTGGAAAAGGATGGCGACCAATAAACTGCTCCGGTAGCCCTAACTCTCGTCCTAGCGAGCGAACCTCATCCTTAAAGAGCTCACGTAACGGTTCTACAAGTTTCATCTTCATCTGTTCTGGTAGCCCACCCACATTATGATGGCTTTTAATGGTTACCGTTTCACCAATAGCAGACACACTCTCAATAACATCTGGATAAAGTGTTCCTTGTGCTAAAAACTCTGCACCTCCTATTTTTTTCGTTTCTTCTTCAAAAACTTCAATAAAAAGGCGACCAATTGTTTTGCGCTTTTTTTCTGGATCTGTCTCACCTTCTAAAGCATTAAGAAATATATCGGCAGCATTAACGTGAATAAGCTCTATATTATAATGATCACGAAAGAGCGTGAGAACTTCTTTAGCTTCATTCTTGCGCATCAGCCCATGGTCTACCAAAATGCATGTCAGTTGATCTCCTATGGCTTCGTGAAGGAGTACCGCTACAACAGATGAATCCACTCCCCCTGAAAGACCACAAATCACACGACTTTTCCCAACTTTTTGTCGTATCGTAGCAATTGCCTGCTCACGATAAGAAGCCATTGACCAACTACCTTTAATAGCAGAGATTTTATGAACAAAATTTTGCAAAAGTTTTGTACCATCCGGTGTATGGATAACTTCAGGATGAAACTGTACCGCATAAAAATGTCTTTTTTCATCCGCAATAGCCGCATAGGGAGCTCCTTTTGAGGTTCCTATGACACGAAAACCTTCTGGTAAAGCTGCCACACGGTCACCATGGCTCATCCATACTTGATAACGAGAACCTTTTTCCCACACTCCATCAAAAAGGGCACTCTCTTCTTGAACTTCCAAAAAAGCACGCCCAAATTCACGCTCATGTCCAGCTTCAACCTTTCCTCCAAGCTGAATACACATGACTTGTTCACCATAGCAAATACCCAGAATCGGAACACCCGCCTCAAAAATTTCCATTGGAGCACGCGGAGAGCCCTCATCAATAACGGAATAAGGACTCCCTGATAAAATAATAGCTTTAGGATTTATGCGGCGCACAGCTTCTAAAGCCAATTGAAAAGGAGCAATTTCACAATATACCCCCATTGCTCGTACCCGTCGTGCAATAAGTTGTGTAACTTGTGAACCAAAGTCAATAATAAGAACAGTGTCTGGATGTGATATGCTCATAGAAAACCAATCAACAATTGTAAAAGAAAACTCATGAGAGTTATGATTTAATCTTTCTCTTTTCACAAGCCTATTTTCTTACGAAAAAGATTATTCTCGTAAAGTTTATGATAAAAAGTGCAAAAATATGGATCAATGTTTTTTTTGCAACACAGATAAAAAGAACCCATCTGTTTGTGTTGTGGCTGGCGACAAAGTAAGTCCATAATTTGAAAAAACTGGTTGCACAGGAGAAAAACTAAAATGTTTCTGCCAAAGCGCTGGCATATCTATTGGAGAAAAATGAGAATGTTGTTGAAGGAAATGGGAAATTTGTTCCTCATTTTCATCTGTAAAAAGAGAACAGGTAATATAGATTAAGCGCCCATTTGGCTTAAGATAAGCTATCGCTTCATTCAAAATATCCCTCTGTTCTGTTTGGCGTTGTTTCACTTGTTCTAATGTTAAACGCCATTTCGCATCTGGACGACGACGCCATGTTCCTGTCCCACTACATGGTGCATCTAGTAGAACTCTATCCATCTGGCCTATTAATGGCTTCAATTCTTCTTTTTGTGCTCGTGTTTGTACATTACGAACACCAGCGCGTCGAAGACGATCAAAAATAGGAGCTAAGCGCGCTTTATCGGAATCATAAGCATAAATTTGCCCACGATTGTTCATATCGGAAGCTAAAGCTAATGTTTTGCCACCAGCACCTGCACAATAATCTAATACCTGCATGCTCTCTTGCGCTTCCACAAGGTGAGCAACAATTTGAGATCCTAAATCCTGTATTTCAAAGTGTCCTTTTTGAAAAGCTGGTTCCACTTGAACATTGGGATGACGATTAAACTTTTCAATCGGTGCAATTCTTAAAGCTTGCCCAAACCATGGAAAAGATTTAAGTTTGGTTTTTGCTAATTCTTTCAGCACCTTTTCTGGTGTTGCCTTTAGGTTATTTACCCGTAGGTCTAAAGAAGGACGCGTTGCTAACGCAGCCGCTTCAGTGATCCAATTATCACCAAATAAAGGACGCAGATGCGCTTGACACCATTGCGGAATATCACCACGAATATAGTCTGGAGCATCCACTAATTGCTGACCTTGCCACGATTTACGCTGTTTAGCCCCTAATAACTGCGGTGCAAACCGATCTTCTGTCAACTCACCGTCAATTTGCTCCAGCGTCATTTTTCCAGAATCTAATAAGGCACCAAAAACGATATCTCGGATATCATCACTCTCCATACGCCATTGTAAAGAATAACGTCGTCTTAAAACATCATAAACGATTGTACCAATAGCTGCACGATCACCTGCTCCAGCAAAGCGATGAGAAAGACCCCAATCCTTTAAAGCTTCTCCTACTGGGCGATGCTTCATTTCTATCTCTGTGAGAACATCTATTGCTGCTTGCAAACGCCCACCTAATCGCATTCATTTCTCCCATTAAAATAATAAAATTTTAAATCATCTAAAAAATAATATTATCGCCTTCTTGCCAATGAAACCTTCTCAACGCCATAAAAAATTTACATTCAATCTTAAAACGATCTGATCATACTTTTTTATAAGATCCAATTTAGAGTATCTAAATTTTTCCTTTCATCTTCTGCCCATTCGTTTTTTATCCTTCTACCTCTTATACTAAAAGATACGTAGCCATCCATAAAAAACTTATTTCCGCCATGCATTACGAAAAAAACAAACTCTTTAATTTATTGGCGTAAAATAAAGTTTACGAGGATTGTCTGAACAATAGAAAAAATCTTCTCATAAAATTAAACAAGCTCATCTTACGTTCAACAAAAAATTAACTTTTTAGAAAATGCTTGGAACCACTATTTGGCATGACCGTTTTTACTCTAATGGCAACTGCCAGACAATTTTAAAGGAGAAAATAATGACTTATAATAATGGAAAAACAACTTCGTCTAAAAGCCGTCATAATACAATGCCCTCAAACAACGGAAAGAAATCCGTTCAAAGTGATCAGACAAACACTCGCCAACGTGCGTCAAAGACTGGACGGAAGACAACAAAAAGTTAATTCTAATTTTATATAACTTATTTCATATAGTCTTAACAGAAAGAATTAGAGTTTTAACCTCTAATTCTTTCCTTTTTGGGATTATTACACCAAATTACAAACAGAAAAAGCGCAGTCTCTCTTTCTTGTTCTCGGCAAATTTTATATTTATGCAATATGATATTAGGCTCTTGTATCTTTAAACTGGCCCACGATAATTTGGACTCTCTCGTGTGATAGAAACATCATGCGTATGACTTTCATGGAGTCCCGCATTCGTAATACGTACAAACGTTGCTTTTTCACGAAACTCTACGAGATCTTTTGCTCCAACATACCCCATCGAAGCACGAAGTCCACCAGCAAGCTGATGTAGAACTGATGCTATAGGACCTTTATAAGCCACCTGCCCCTCCACACCCTCAGGAACCAACTTAAGTTCATCACGAACATCATCTTGAAAATAGCGATCTGCCGATCCTCGTGCCATAGCACCAACAGATCCCATGCCGCGATAAGCTTTAAAGGATCGTCCTTGATAAAGATAAACTTCGCCAGGACTTTCTTCTGTACCCGCTAAAAGAGAGCCAATCATAGCAGCACAAGCCCCACCTGCTAAGGCTTTAGCAAAATCACCCGAAGCTTTTATCCCCCCATCAGCAATAACGGGAATGCCCGCTTTTTCAGCAACTTCTGCAGCATTCATAATGGCTGCAAGCTGAGGAACACCAACACCTGCAACAATTCGCGTTGTGCAAATAGAACCAGGACCAATCCCAACTTTTATAGCATCCGCACCACTGTCAATCAAAGCCTGTGTTGCTTGAGCAGTCGCCACATTACCAGCAATAATAGCTGGAGAAAACGTCATTTTTTTAATACGCTCAACAGTGTCTAATACACGCTGAGAATGTCCATGTGCAGTATCAATTACTAGAATATCAACGCCTGCATCAATTAATCGTTCAGCCCGCTCAAACCCATCGTTCCCTACACTACTTGCAGCTGCAACACGCAAGCGACCTTGTGAATCTTTGGCAGCGTTTGGATTTAATTTTGCTTTTTCAATATCCTTAACTGTTATCAGTCCGACACAACGATTCTGTTCATCCACAACTAATAATTTTTCAATACGATGATGATGTAAAAGATACTTCGCTTCATTGAGTTGAACATTTTCACGCACTGTGATTAAATTTTCATGCGTCATTAATTCATAAATTTTTTGTTTAGGATCCGATGCAAAACGCACATCCCTATTTGTCAAAATGCCAACAAGCCGTCCAGCAGTTTCACCTTTAGCACCATTTTCAACAACCGGAATACCGGAAATACCATGAGAGCGCATCAAAGATTTTGCTTCTTCAAGTGTTGCATCTGGTCCAATGGTGACTGGATTAACAACCATACCAGATTCAAACTTTTTTACTTGGCGAACTTCTTCTGCCTGCTCTGCAGGAGACATATTACGATGAATAACCCCAAGACCACCAGCTTGAGCCATAGCAATTGCCAAACGCGATTCTGTTACCGTATCCATTGCCGCAGAAAGCAATGGCAAATTGAGCTTAATATCCGCTGCAATGCGCGTACTGAGATCCACTTGACTAGGCATAACAAGAGAATGACCGGGTTGTAAAAGTACATCATCAAAAGTCAGTGCCAATGCACCTGTCCCCGTTTCAACAATCTTTGCCATATCAAAATTCCTTTTATAATAAAACACCGCAAGAAGCTTTAAAATACAACTGCGGTTCTCATACATGGTAGATTGGCAAAAAATTATGCCATGCTACAAACAAAATGAAAAGAAAAATAAATATTTTTTTTAAGTGTGGTTTATAAAAATTTACAATTGTGATTCAATAGGTAACCAACTTATTATTTTTGCAAATGCGCGACGCCAAAAATTGCTTTCTGGCTCATAGTCAATGCTATATTTTTTTTCATTTTCAATAAAATCCCAATAAATACGATTATTATCACCAAGACGCAGATGATAGCTCATTTCCCCTGTGGTTTCTTCAGAAAACAACAAATCTAATCTTGCTGTAATGGGAGCACATTCAAAAAGAATGCCCATTTCTGTATTTAATGATGCTGATCTTGGATCAAAATTTAAAGATCCAATAAAAGCTGTTTTACGATCAATTAAAAAAGCTTTGGCATGTAGACTTGCCTTACTCGATCGAAACAATCGTAACCCATGAGTATTGCCTTCCGCTTTTAATTCATAAAGATTAACACCACTTTTCAACAATGCCTTACGATAAGGTACATAACCACCATGCACTAATGCTACATCAGTAGCTGCTAAAGAATTTGTCAGAATTTTGACATCAACACCTTTTGAAACCAAATTACTAAAATTCTGCGTGCCAACCTTACCAGGAACAAAATAAGGTGACGTAATCTGAACCGTTTTTTGGGCATTTCCAATAACCTTTGAAAGTGCCTTCATAAGCCAATTACTTGCTTTTTTACGCAATGCTTTTTCTGGAGGGTCAGAAAGAACAACAACTTTGTCTGCTAAAAATAACCGCTTTCCTGTTTGGATAAAACAATTAAAGTTAATGTGCTCTTTGACATAATCTAAATAAACTTTTGCAACTTTGGAATCACGAAATTTTCGTAATTTATCTTTCCAATAGCTAAGATCACTTGCGCTTTTAGGAACAACCAAAGTATGAATTGGCAAAACAACAGCACTATTCCAAAAATCATCAAAGATACTTTCTACCTTTTTAACAGAAGGACCGATTAACATCAAATCTAAATCTCGAAAATGGGATTCTTTACCAGCATCAAAATAAGAATCTGCAAGATTACGTCCTCCTACAAAAGCGACCCTGCCATCAACAATAAAAGCTTTATTATGCATTCTACGTGTTACAGTAATTGCCCGTAATATAATTTCTAAACCACGGCGTAAACCACCTTTACGCGATCGCCCTGGATTAAACATTCTCACCTCAATGTGAGGATGTTTATCTAGCGCAATATAAGCTGGATCACGTGCCTGAGCATTAATATCATCCAAAAGAAGCCGTACCCGAACCCCTCGATCAGCTGCCTCAACTATTTCACTTAATAATAGGCGCCCCGTTAAATCATCATCCCAAATATAATACATCAGATCAAGGCTACGCCCAGCCTCTGCAGCTCCTATTGCCCGAACACAAAACGCATCCAAATTGCTGATAATGAGGGAAAGGGCATCTTTATCAATCCCCAATCCATTTTCTTTCTCAGCTAATTGACTGACGATACGATCAAGCTTAGTTTCATCTTTCTGAAGAGGTAACGCATAAGAACATTTTCCCCTAGCATTTTTCACAAAACGCCCATAGGTGTAGATTGCCAACATAGATGCAATAAAAAAAAGAGGACAAAACCAATAACAATCTGTAAAAGAGTCAAAGAGGGCAAACTTTCTATTTTAAACTATCACATCATCAGTAATGCAAACGATAACACTAATCACTTTATCTTAATCGTATAGCAGATAAAATGCCACTTCTTGCTTAAGAGAGTATAAATTTAATATTGATGATACAAAAATTTTAGCGGTAGTATTTAAAAGTTTTTAAAAATGCTTCTCTGTTTTAATAAATGTAAACTTAACTAAAATTGTATAAATTGAAACAAACGATTAAAATAGTCACATAAAATTTATATTTGATTTAAATCAACAAAATCATCCACTATAGATAAATTTTACAATAAATGATTGTTTTCTTCAGCTTTCCCCCACGGACTTTATCAAAATTCACTCTATTTTTTGAAACGCTTGCTTGTCATGAAGAGAAATTTGTTATGAATTTACTTTCGTTCTTGATTTCTTATTGCTCTCAATTCTTCCATTTTTCTATAAAGTGTAGAGCGACCAATATGAAGGCGACGCGCAATCTCACTCATATGTCCTTTATAATGTTTAATCGCTTTCTCTATAATATCATGCTCCATTTCTGCAAAAGTACGTACATGCCCATCAGTATTCAAAAATTTTATCGATTCTTGCTCATTATCTTCTTGCATATTACCCTCAATGATATTGGGAACATTCATTAATGAATTTCCCATTAATTGCGGAAAATCTCGAACAGTTAATAACGGTCCTTCACTGAGTAAAATCGCACGAAATAAAAAGGTTTCAAGCTCATTTCTATTGCCAGGCCAATCATACTGCATAAGCAAGGAAAGAGCAGAGCCTGCTAAACCATGGACATGTGATCGCCCTGTTTCTGTGATAATGCGATCAATCAAACGTTGTGTGATCTCTGGAAAATCATCCCTTAATTCTCGTAAAGCAGGAACGCTAATAGACAAGTGAGAAAATTGTTCAAACAAACTATGCAAAAAAAAGTTCTCATTAACCAAGTCCTTTAAACGCGATGTTGAAATA
Source organism: Bartonella sp. CM86QHHN (assembly GCF_042194695.1). NCBI lineage: Bacteria > Pseudomonadati > Pseudomonadota > Alphaproteobacteria > Hyphomicrobiales > Bartonellaceae > Bartonella > Bartonella sp. CM86QHHN. The sequence continues at coordinate 94,928 of NZ_JBHIND010000051.1, read as the reverse complement.
GCGATGATCCGAAAAGGAAAAAAATCTCCTTTTGTATCCCTTTCCCTTTCTTTAAGGTAATGAGCAAACCGTTTTTGCTGTATGGGCTCAAGTCGATCAATATCACAAAGGCAAAGTGTCCCTTTTTCAAGAGAAGAAACCAATGGTAGGAATTCTTTAAACCACTGCTGATTTTCTTCTTCTGGATCAACGATGGCTGAACATTGAAAGCGAACAAAAACACCCTCCGAAAATAATCCCTCATGATGAATAATCCGAGCTAATGTCTCACGTCCTGTTCCAGCTTCTCCCTCTATCAAAAGATTCTGTAAAGAAGTTGCTGCTTGTCTCGATTGTTCTAATACTATCTGCATAGCTCTACTTTTTACGCAAAGATCAGAAAACCGTAAATGATTCTCTTTTTTTCGCCGAATATCTCGAACCTCATGCTCCAAGGCAGAAATAAGAGCAAGGATATCCAAAGTAACTCTTACACGTAATAATGTTACTGGATGGATCCAATAATCAATAGCTCCAGCTGTTAAAGCTTTCTGGAGTAAATGCTGATTCTCTTGTTGTGCTATAACGACAATAGGAACAGAAACACCAGCAACTCTAATCATTTTAATCAAATCGCTCACACTCAAATCACTCATAACGACATCAAGGAGTGCAAGCACAATGTTTTTACGCCTGTGTAAAAGATCAATCGTACGGAGACCATTTTCTGCTTCAATGACACGATAACCAAAACCTCGCAGCATAGAAGAAAGTTCTATACGTCTTCCATAATCTTCACTCGCAACAAGAATGGGACCAACCATAATGTCAATAATCTCCTTTGAGACTACTTAGCAGCTTAATATAAAAATTGTTGTAAACCATAAGAAATATTTTACCTCTTGTGTTTCACTTACGAAATTCATCAAGCTGTCAATTAAATACAACATTAAGGCATTTTTTTCCATTTTTTTGCTTTTTCATTGATTTTTATCAAATTTTTCATATTGACTCATGGGGTAATTTAATAATGTTATAGAAACTAGAGAGCAAAATAATCTAAATAGAGTGCAATAAATGAAACATACCTATCATATTTTATGTCTTACAATTACCGCCTTGCTGTTAAGTGCCTGTAACTTTTCGCGATATTATAACTCAAATATGCCAACTGGAATTGATGGAAAATGGGTTGATGAGAATGGTATTATTTCTTCTTTCCACAATGGTGTTTTTGAAACGCATGCAGCAGATACAGAAGAAAAACTATCAGAAGGAGCATATAATTATCTCAATGCCCAAAATATAGAAATTGAAATACGCTCTATTCTCCGTGGAACAATTTCTAGAGTCAATTGTACAATGTCATATGACGCCACACAACTTCTCTGCACCTCACATACAGGAGCACAGTTTTTCCTTAAGCGGAAATCTTAACAAAGTACAAGGGAAACCTCTCTTAAGAACAGAGGGAGCACACACATTAAGCAGGAGGCGATATCCTTTCTCCTCCTGATAGAAAATCCTCTCTAAAATACGCAAAGAGGCTGGTATAATCTTTACCCTGAAAATTTTCTAAACATTATGAAATGCGTAAAATAATCATTTTCTTCCACAAAATATCAGTAAAGCCACCTCACAATAAAATTGTAACTTTGTATCATTCAATCTATTTCAACCTAAAATAACATTTTATTTGATAGGGAACTTTAATCTAAGCAGCGCCAATGCGCAAAAGATCATGAAAATGAACAATTCCTATCGGTTTTTTATCTTCAACCACAAAAAATGCACCAATCTGATGATCATTAATAAAAGCTGTTGCTGCACCAACAAGTGTATTTGGCTTTACAACTTTAGGAGCTTTGGTCATCACCTCGTCAACATTAAATTTTGATAAATTAAAATGAATGTTACGTGCAAGATCGCCATCAGTTACAATTCCGATTAGTTCACCTTCTTGATTCACAACACCAACACAACCAAAATGTTTTTCCACCAAAACATTCATCGCTTCAGTCATAGCTGTTCCCTGCATAACCAAAGGAATATTATCACCCTCATGCATAATATCACACACGTATTTAAGGCTTGCACCAAGAGAACCACCAGGATGATATATTTTGAAATCCGTTGCGGTAAAACCACGCATTTCTAAAAGAGAAACCGCTAATGCATCTCCCATTGCCAATTGCATAATTGTTGAAGTTGTAGGGGCTAAACCATGGGGGCAAGCCTCTTCTATCTTTGGTAATAATAGTACAATATCAGCTTGTCGTCCTAACACAGAGTGCTTACTTGATGTCATCGCAATAAGGGGGATACGAAAACGCGCCGCATAACTTATAATACCACTTAACTCTTGAGTTTCACCAGACCATGATAAAGCAAGAATAACGTCATCAGAGCCAATCATACCAAGATCACCATGATTGGCTTCTGCAGCGTGAACAAAAAAGGCAGGTGTTCCAGTTGAGGCTAAGGTTGCTGCAATTTTTGTCCCTATATGACCACTTTTTCCAAGACCAGTAATAACCACATGTCCACGAGCATTTCTAATAGTTTGAACAGCCGCTTCAAAAGAAGAAGAAAGACTTTCCAGAAGAGCTTTTTCAAGAGCTTCAAGCCCCTGCTTTTCACTAGCAAGTGTTTTAAGCGCTGATGCTACTGCACCTTGCAAAGCCATATGAGGAGACGATATTGTCATAATCAAATTCGACCAATAAAATTAAGTGAGAGATCTATATCACTTTTCGACATTAATGGTTTCTAGTAAATTTTTCAATGAAGCAGAAACGTGGCTGTGCATATCAGCGCGTGCCAAAGAAAATGCAACGTTGGCTTCAATAAAACCAGCTTTAGAACCGCAATCAAAAGTGCGCCCTTTTACTTGCAAACCCCAAAAATCTTGCTCATTTGAAAGCCGTATCATAGCATCTGTTAATTGAATTTCATTTCCTGTTCCCCGTTCTTGAGTGGAAAGAATATTAAAAATTTCTGGCTGCAAAATATAACGTCCATTGATGTACAAATTTGATGGTGCCGTACCTTGTGCTGGTTTCTCTACCATTTTTGTGATTTCAAAACCATTTGCAATCTGTTTGCCTTTCCCAACAATACCATATTTATGTGTTTCTCTAGGATCGCATTCCTGAACTGCTATAATATTTCCCCCACCCACCTTTTCATAAAGGCTCATCATTTCAGAAAGACAGCCCTTTTTCGCTTGTATCAACATATCCGGTAATAACAAAGCAAAAGGTTCCCCTGCAACTAATTCACGTGCACACCAAAGAGCATGCCCTAATCCCAAAGGTTGTTGTTGCCGAGTGAAAGAAGTTGACCCTGGTAATGGCTGTAAACGGTATAAATGTGCAAGATCTTCTTTCTTTCCACATTCAGCAAGTGTCGTATATAATTCAACTTGCTCATCAAAATAATCCTCAATAACGGCTTTGTTACGTCCAGTTACAAAAATAAAATGCTCAATACCAGCTTCCCTCGCCTCATCCATAACATATTGAATAACAGGTTTATCAACAACTGTTAGCATTTCTTTAGGAATCGTTTTTGTCGCAGGAAGAAAACGCGTACCAAGACCTGCTACTGGGAATACTGCTTTCCGGATTTTACGCACACTCACCCTCCTCAATGAATTCATATAACTTTTTTGTTTTATTTATCATATGTTTTTACGAAATGGTAAAAAAGATATCTTATTGTTTTGATTATCATTATAATGAGCAATAAAAATGTAAAAAGAGTCTGAGAATTTATTGAAGGGATTAAAACGTATTATTTATTTCAGTTTTTTCCTCTTCTTGATCATATTATCGATTAAACTAAATACAAAATAAAGTTATTGCACATCTAATGAATTGAATATTAATGGGGATTTCAAAATGCAAAAAACAGAATTGAAGACTTTCTCTTTTTTAGAGAAGTCAATCGCTTGGAGAACTCTTCTCACTGTCTCTGCCGTTATTTTTTCTGCTTTTTTAATGTTTTTTGCACCCCTTTCATATGCTGATAGCGGATTTAAACACTGGATTAAAGAATTTAAAAAAATAGCTATTGCTCACAATATTACCCCCTCTACGTTTCATATGGCGTTTAAAGGTGTTAATGCCATTGATCCAGAAGTTCTAAAAAGCGCCGCATACCAACCGGAATTTGTTGCTCCTTCATGGAACTATTTCGATAATCGTGTCCATGATATTGCAATTGAGGAAGGACGACGCCAAACTCAAAAATGGAACAAATGGCTTCTTCAAATTGAAAAACGTTTTGGTGTTGATCGCAATATTCTGCTTGCTATTTGGTCAATGGAAAGCAACTATGGGAAGGTTTTAGCTAATAAAAGTGTAATACGTGATACCATTCGCTCTCTTGCAACTTTAGCCTATGCTGATAAAAAACGTGCAAAATATGCATATACACAGCTGATTGCTGCTATGAAAATTCTACAAAGTGGCGAAATTAAACGCTCTCAACTCACTGGATCTTGGGCCGGTGCATTGGGGCATACACAATTTATTCCAAGCAGTTATCTCGCCTATGCAGTTGATATGGACCAAGATGGACGGCGTGATATCTGGAACTCTGTTCCAGATGCTCTGGCTACTGCTGCTAACCTTCTCCACAAAAATGGCTGGCAACCTAATCTTATTTGGGGAGTAGAGGTAAAAGTGCCGCAGGGGAAAAACCTTCCTGAAGGCTGGTATTCCTTTGAACAATGGAAAAAATTAGGTGTAAAACACGCAAATGGGCACCCTCTTCCTACATCAGCTGAACAAGCAATATTAAAATATCCAGATGGAGCAAAAGGACCTATATTTTTAGTCACAAAAAATTTCCTTGTTCTGAAACATTATAATAATGCAGATCGTTATGCGTTTGCTGTTGGCCTTCTTGCTGATCGCATTGCTGGACATCCTGGATTGGTAAATGATTGGCAAAGACCTTTTCAACCTCTTACTTTCCAAGAATGTAAAGAACTACAATCTCGCTTAAGTGCACTGGGCTATTATAAAGGGAATGTCGATGGAAAAATTGGAACAGCTTCTCGCAAAGCAATTAAAGCTTTTCAACTCCGTCACGGACTAAAAGCAAATGGATATCCATCATCTCAAGTGCTTTTTCTCCTTCGCAAACAATAATGGAGAATAAGGTTTTGTCTCTTTCTCGCCTGATATACTTGACATTATTGCTGTTTTCACTTTCTATTGTGGGGATCTTACAGCCATCCCCAAGTAAAGCAACGAACTTCTTCAAATGGTTGTCACAACAAAACAAACAGACACAGCAGCCACCGCAAATTATAGAACAAAAAATAGACAAGCCGCAAAAAAAGATCGTAACACAAAAAAACATACAAAAGCTAAAAAATGAGAATGCAAAGCGCATTCTTGTCATAGGGGATTTTGCAGCTTCTGCTGTTGCTGATGCACTTAAGAAATTTTTTATAAATAATAGCGATATCGTTATCATGAACAACACAATGCCAGCTTCCGGCTTAGTTCGAACGGATTATTATTCTTGGCAAAGCAATATTTCTAAACTCATTGATCAAAATAGCCCCGATGTTATTATCATGATGATCGGTGCAAATGATAATCAACCCATCACAGACTCTCATAACATGATTAACACAGATCAGTCAGAATGGATACGCATCTACAAACAAAGAATTATCGAAATTACTGAAAGTCTTCACGCCTCTGGAAAATCATGGATATGGATAGGTCAACCTTCTTTTGGAAATGACCTTTTGACACAAAAAATGAAAATTTTTAATGCGCTCTATAAACAAGAAACAGAAACAGCAGGAGGGTATTTTCTCGATATCTGGAGCGGCTTTAGTGATGAGACAGGAAATTTTTCTTTTTCAGGCTATGATATTAATGGAAAAATAACCAAATTACGCACCAATAATGGCATGCATTTCACCCCTGAAGGAAAGAAAAAACTTGCCTCTTATTTAGAAAAACCATTGAAAAATATTTCAAATTTTTATGCCTTTTCTCATGAAAATTCTTACTCAACCGATCAAGTTATTCAAAAACTTATACAAGAATCAGAGAATCAAGAGCGGAGTAAAATTATGCGTCAGCCTCCAATGAGCCTCGATGATATGGCACAAAAAAACACTCACCTTTTAGGCAAAAGAAAGTCAAGTTTTATAAAAAAATCATGGTTTCCACCAAATGGGCATCAAAAAGATCGAGCTGATAATTTTTCTTTCCCATAATGTCTATTTAAAATACAAAATCTATTTTCCTCTATAAACAAAAAGCGAATAAGATAAAAAACTCTGTTTACAGAGCTATAATGAAGAGAAAATTTGCATAAATCGCAACTGTACCTTTCGAATAATATGAAAACGGCATGGTGTTAACCATACCGTTATATCTTATAGTCCACGTTTGTTAATCATTGCCTCTGGTAAAGGCATTCGTCCCCGAAAAGCTTTATAAAGCTCCTCTGGATCACGACTTCCTCCAGCGGAGTAAATAAAACGTTTCAACTTATCAGCAAGCTCTGAATTAAAAGCATCTCCCGTTTCTTCAAAAGCTTGAAAAGCATCAGCATCAAGGACTTCCGACCACATATAAGAATAGTAACCAGATGCATAACCATCTCCCGCAAACACGTGCATAAAATGTGGCGGACGATGACGCATAATAATTGTATCAGGCATTTGCAGCTTTTCTAATTCTTGGCGTTCAAACACTGTTGGATCAGTGACTGTTTCGCCTTGATGAAAAGCCATATCCACTAAAGCTGATGAGATAAATTCAACGGCAGAAAATCCTGCATTAAATGTCTGTGCTACTAAGACTTTATCTATCAACTCTTGTGGCATAGGATGGCCTGTTTTTGTATGTATAGCATAAGATTTTAATATCTCTGGTACTGTTAACCAATGTTCGTAAAGTTGAGAAGGTAGCTCAACAAAATCACGTGAAACAGATGTTCCCGACACAGATGGCCATGTGACATCAGAAAGCAAACCATGCAATGCATGTCCAAATTCGTGGAAAAGCGTACGTGCATCATCAAGTGATAAAAGAGCAACTTCCCCTTTAGGTGGTTTAGCAAAATTACAAACATTGTAGATAATAGGCTTTTGTCCGCCATCCAATTTATGTTGTGATTGCAAACTACTCATCCACGCACCGGAGCGTTTTGAAGAACGTGCAAAATAATCACCAATAAAATGCCCAAGTAGACTTCCATCAGACTTTTTTACTTCCCACAAACGTGCATCAGGATGCCAAAGTGTAACAGCGTTTTTTTCTTCAAATGTAATGCTAAAGAGTTTTTCGGCTACCCCAAAAGCCGCTTTAATCATAAGATCAAGCTGAAAATAATATTTAATCTCAGCGCTATCGAAAGAAAGTTTTTCAGTGCGAAGCTTTTCAGCATAATAACGCCAATCCCAAGCAGCTAAAGATTCATTGCTGCCCTGATTGTTGGCAAAATTTTGTAAGTCAATTTGCTCAGTAGAAGCTTTCGCTCTTGCGCGCTTCCATACAGGCATAAGCAAATCCATAACGGAATCAACACTTTTAGCCATAGTATTATCGAGCTTCAAATCTGCGAAAGATTTATATCCCAATAATTTAGCCTGCTCATCTCGAAGCGCAACAATCTCTACAATAATTGTTTTATTATCATTCTTGTTATTATTTTCACCACGTTTAGCCCAAGCTTGGAATGCAACCTCACGCAAATCACGACGATCAGAGAATTTTAAAAAAGGTTCAACAATCGAACGTGCTAGTGTTAATGCATACGCTTTTTCATTGCCTCTTTCACACGCAATTTCCTTCATTGAAGCAATGAGATCTTGCGGTAAACCAGATAAGTCTGTTTGTTTTAAAAACAGAATCCATTCAGCTTCATCATTTAAGACATTTTGTCCAAAAGTAGCATTTAAAAAAGCAAGTCTTTCATTAATTTCCAAAAGCCGTTTCTTAGCTTTTTCATCGAGTTTTGCCCCATGACAAACAAACTTTTTCCACCATAATTCAAGAACACGTGTTGTTTCACTCTCAAATGTGCCCAGCTGCGACTGTTTATAAAGTACATCTATTTTCGCAAATATCCGCGCATCCATCATCATTTTTGAAGAATAACGAGAAAGTTTTACAACGAACTCTTGCTCTAGCTGTTGAATTAATACATTCGTATGAGCACTGGTGCGTAAGAAAAATATTGAACAGACACGATCAAGCGCTTTGCCGCAAAGCTCAAAAGGCTGCAAAAAATTCTCAAGCGTTGGTGGTTCTTGCACCATCGCAATTGCCTCTAGTTCTTCTTCTGCTTCTTGAAGTGCCTGTTCAAAAGCGGGTTTAAAATCTTCGTCACTTATAGAAGAAAAATCAGGAAGACCTGAAAATCCCTTCCAGTCCAGCACTGCTGCTTTTGTCATAATACTTTATGTCTCCATTATAAATTTAAACTGTAACAATTATCTTTACGACACAAATTGATAACATACTAAAACTATTTCGTGAGTTTCAAAACTACCTTTCAAAACCCTATTGAATAAAAAAACCTGAAAATCGTAAAGTTCTTTCATTCAAACCATATTATATTGAAGCAATAAAGATTATTCGCTCGCACATCACAATAGAATTGCATATTAACAAAAACACTTGGAGAAAAGCATAATCTCCACTCTTTATAAAATATTGCTTTAGATTCTTTTGAAAATCGCAAACTACATTAAAGAAATGATGGTAAAATCAGAACTGATTTTTACATTTACGTTTTTATATTATCCTCAAATTAAGCTGTATTCTCGTTTTAGTGATTCAGAAACTTGTTTATAACTTATAATTTATCCTTGACTTTACTTCAAATATTAACAATTGGGAATATAGCTGGGGAGTTTTTTTAAATCTTCCATAAACTTTTGTTTTTATCTCATCTATTATCTAGATTTACAACTCTCCAACTCTTCAGGAGGTACTTTATCATGACTGAAATCAAAACGGCCTTCGACTTCAAAAAATTTTCTCCTGAAGCTCTCGCTGAAAAGTTAAAGAACCAGCATTTTGCAGACTCTATTGATATCATCAATGAGCTCGATATCATGGAACGTGTAACTATTCTTAGCCTTCTGCCTCTTGATTATGTTATCGAACTTTTTGATAAACCAGAGCTTGAGCAACCTGCTGCCATCCTAGAACTTCTCCCTATAAATCGTGCTGTTGAAATTCTTGATGGCATGTCTGCCGATGCTGCTGCAGACGTCTTTCAAGAAATGGATAAGGAAACCCGTACACGACTTTATGCCTTGCTTAACCCCTTAACGCGCGCTGAACTTAAAAAACTCACCAGTTATCCTGATCATACAGCAGGAGCACTGATGACAACAGAGTTTATAGCCGTTCCTTCAAACTGGACCATACAAAAAACTTTGGATCACATTCGTGAGGTCGAGCGAACACGTGAAACAGTTTATACCAGCTATGTAATTGACCCCAAAACAGGTACTCTTCTCAAAGCTGTTTCCCTGCGTAACCTTATTCTTGCCTCACCTGATGAACAAATTCTTAATGTCCCTACCCATGACTCGCCCATTACAATATCACCTTTCACACATCATGAAGATATCGCACGCCTTTTCCAGCGCCATGATCTTCTCTCTGTGCCTGTAGTTGATGAAAGTAACCATGTCATTGGCATTGTAACCGTTGATGACGTGCTTGATACTATGGTCGATGAAATGAATGAAGATGCCTATAAATTTGGGGGTATGGAAGCACTTAATAAGCCCTATATGCAAATTAAGTTTCCTGAAATGATGAAAAAACGCGGAGGCTGGCTCGCTTTACTCTTTATCGGTGAAATGCTGACAGCAAGCGCTATGCAACATTTCGAAACAGAACTCGAAAAAGCGATTATTCTTACACTGTTCATACCTCTCATTATGAGCTCAGGAGGAAATTCCGGCTCACAGGCTACATCCCTTATTATCCGTGCATTGGCTTTACGTGAACTCACGTTGAAAGACTGGTGGAAAGTGATCATTCGTGAAATTCCAACAGGACTATCCCTTGGTCTCTTACTAGGAATTATTGGTGTTACGCGCATTGCTCTTTGGCAAAAACTAGGTATCTACGACTATGGCCAACATTGGATTGCTATTTCGACAACAGTGGGTACAGCTTTAGTTGGAATCGTTACCTTTGGTTCTCTTTCTGGATCTATGTTGCCTTTTATTCTTAAAGGTTTAAAATTTGATCCAGCAAGTGCTTCTGCTCCTTTTGTGGCAACTTTAGTAGATGTCATGGGCATTATAATCTATTTTTCTGTAGCTTCTCTCATTTTGTCAGGAACTCTTCTTTAAACATGTAAAGTAAAAACTCTTACTTATGGAAAAATCTTGTCATGTAACCTAAGATTCTTTCCATAAGAGAATAAGCTTTATTATTTATTTTCTAGCGCACCGCTCTATAGATAATTTATTATTTTTTTGAATAACAGCTCCGAATAACGTAATTTTACCTCATCATAAAGCTTCTCATATTAAATCGATTAAAGTCATCTTCTTGCCAGTCACAAACGAGATCGGTGTATGGCTAAAAACTATTCAAGAAAAAATAAAATACTTCTTATATCCTCTCTCTCTCGTATCAAAAACTGGCGCAATATTGACAGCTGAGAAAGAATAATAATGATGATACTCAACAGGCTTTATATTTCTTCACAAAGGCGTTAATAGTATACTATTCGCGTATGTTATATCATTTATGAGCCCTATCATGGAATGGATGTAGTGTACGTTAAGTAATCTCTCTTAAGTACATGAATATGCAACAAAAAGTATATGCTGTTTAAAGTGTTCTGTTTGGCATGAAAAGCATACTCCTATTAGAGAGTGCAATTAACAAAAGTAAGGCAATGCACCATCTCCATGGTTTAAAAGATATTACTTTAGATGCTTTTGAAATTATAAATTGGATTAACAGCAAAGATGGGAATTTTCTTTGGATGCCTTCATATTCTTTCTAAATAAGACTGTATGCCGAGTTCATAAATAAATCAAACAGATATAACTCTTGCCCTAATCTGGCATACAAAAGCTAGAACTTCTTATAAAATTCTTAATCGTCTCAATATTTACCTCAAATACACGATTGCATTAAATCTGGATTTTGATTGACAAGTTATAGAATAAGAAAAAGCTTTATTTAGAATAAGAATATTGTACAGTTGTCAATAAATTGGCTATGGATTGAGAGATATTCCGGATTTTTATCAATCTCTTTGCAAAACAACAACAATAATACGGCTAGCTTTATACTTACTCTTACAAGAGCTCATATAAATTCCTTGTGTCATATTGATAGAAATCAAGTTGACGGTGATTTTTTGGATAATTCTTAGCTTGAGAATAGAACATACGTACTATAAAAAACTTTTACGAAGCTTCAGAAATTGAAGCTCAATAGAGCCTTAAAGACTTGGATAAATAGTTTTGCCATAAAAATATTGCCTCCATCTTCCAAAATTATAAAAAAACATGTAAAAGGTTTTCTAATAGTCAGGCAAAGAATGTAAAGACTTTACCTCAAATGAAATTTCATTAAACGAAAAGAAGAAAATTTATGCAATTGCGTAACATTGCCATCATTGCCCACGTTGACCATGGGAAAACAACGCTTGTAGACGGGCTTCTCAAGCAATCAGGAAACTTCCGTGATAATCAGCGTACAAGCGAACGTATGATGGATTCAAACGATATTGAGAAAGAACGCGGAATTACAATCCTAGCGAAAGTGACATCTGTTGTTTGGAAAGATACTCGAATTAATATTGTTGATACACCAGGACACGCCGACTTTGGTGGAGAAGTTGAACGCATCCTCAATATGGTTGATGGAGCCATTGTACTTGTTGATGCTGCTGAAGGACCGATGCCACAAACAAAATTTGTCGTTGGCAAAGCATTGAAAGTAGGATTGCGCCCTATTGTTGCTATTAATAAAATTGACCGACCGGATGCACGCGTTGATGAAGTCATTAATGAGGTTTTTGACCTTTTCGCTACTCTTGACGCAACCGATGAACAGCTTGATTTTCCTATTCTTTATGGATCTGGACGCGATGGATGGATGGCTGAAGCCCCTGAAGGACCAAAAGATCAGGGATTAGGTCCTTTATTTGATCTTGTGACGCAGCATGTCCCTTCTCCTAGTGTAGCAGAAGGACCGTTTCGCATGATTGGAACTATTCTTGAAGCGGATCCGTTTTTGGGACGAATTATTACAGGACGGATTCATTCTGGCTCTCTAAAACCCAATCAAAATGTCAAGGTTCTTGGACAAGATGGAAAACTTTTAGAAACTGGGCGTATTTCAAAAATTTTAGCATTTCGTGGCTTAGAACGGCAACCTATTGAAGAAGGAAGTGCTGGTGATATTGTTGCGATTGCAGGTCTACAAAAAGGTACCGTTGCTGATACTTTCTGTGACCCTACTGTCAATGAACCCCTTACTGCCCAACCAATTGATCCTCCTACTGTTACTATGAGTTTTCTCGTCAACGATAGTCCCCTTGCTGGAACTGAAGGCGATAAAGTAACAAGTCGTGTCATTCGTGACCGATTGTTAAAAGAAGCAGAAGGCAATGTCGCTCTTAAAATTGAAGAATCAGCCGATAAAGATTCTTTCTACGTTTCAGGACGAGGAGAATTACAGCTTGCAGTTCTCATTGAAAATATGCGCCGTGAAGGATTTGAACTTAGTGTTTCACGCCCACGTGTTGTTATGCAAAAAGATGAAAATGGAATAACTCTTGAGCCAATCGAAGAAGTTGTTATCGATGTTGATGAAGAATATTCCGGTACTGTTGTACAAAAAATGTCTGAACGTAAAGGCGAAATGGTGGAATTACGTCCTTCTGGAGGTAATCGTGTCCGCCTTGTCTTTTATGCACCAACCCGAGGACTCATTGGTTATCAATCTGAACTTTTAACGGACACACGTGGTACAGCAATTATGAATCGCCTTTTCCATGCTTATGAACCTTATAAAGGAGACATTGCTGGTCGTGTTAATGGTGTTATGATTTCAAATGACAACGGTGAATCTGTCGCTTATGCTCTTTTTAATCTTGAAGATCGTGGTCCTATGATCATCGATGCGGGTGTGAAAGTCTATCAAGGTATGATTATTGGCATCCACTCACGAGATAATGACTTAGAAGTCAATGTCTTAAAAGGGAAAAAACTCACCAATATGCGCGCTTCTGGAAAAGATGAGGCCGTAAAGTTAACGCCTCCCATTAAAATGACATTAGAACGCGCCTTATCGTGGATACAAGATGATGAACTTGTGGAAGTAACCCCTAAAAATATTCGTCTCCGCAAACTCTATCTTGATCCTAATGAACGTAAACGTTTTGAAAAAACACGTACATCAATTTCAAGTTAATTTCATAATCTCTTTGGTAAAATATTTAATTGTATTGAGCCTCACTATATTCCAGAAAGGATGTCTCTATGAATATTAAGGAAATACCCGTAGGCAAAAATCCACCAGAAGATATTAACGTTATTGTGGAAGTCTCCCTTGGTGGGCAACCAATAAAATATGAGATGGATAAAAAGTCGGGTGCATTATTTGTTGACCGTTTTCTTCATACATCAATGGTTTATCCTGGAAATTACGGTTTTGTCCCTCATACGCTTTCAGATGATGGTGATCCTATTGATGTCCTTATCTGTAATACCCGTCCACTTATGCCTGGTTGTGTTATCAATGTTCGCCCCATCGGAGCTCTAATGATGGAAGATGATGGTGGTAAAGATGAAAAAATTATTGCCATTCCCACTACAAAATTAACAAAACGCTATATCAATATTCATGACTATACAGACCTGCCCGAGATTACACTCAAACAAATTGAACATTTCTTCAAGCATTACAAAGATCTGGAACCTGGAAAATGGGCTAAAATTGAAGGATGGCGTGATAAAAACTTTGCTCATGAATTAATTAAGCAAGCTGTTGAGCGCAATAACAAAATATAACGATTTAATAAAATAAAGCCTATAAAAAATAGGCTTTGTTATTTATTTTTTCTACGAGATGTAATCTCTAAAGGATTGCCATATCTGTTTTAGCTCTTCTAAATGTGTTGAAAAGTAAAGTTGTTTGTAGCGAGATATTGCACCGTTTTTCAGAGAAATAGAAGAAGATGGGATTCTCCACTGCTTCGCAAGAAATTTAATGAGAGCTTTATTCGCTTTTCCATCTTCAGGAACAGCACGAAGGCGTATAACCAGATATTGTTTTTCACCATCCCTACATTCAACCCCTATTATTTTGTCAACAGATGATTTTGGAATGAGATATACAAACAAAATCAAGTTATTTTTATCAACTTGATAAAACATGTATTCGCCTCAAGTAATATTTCTATACATACATGTTTGCGTAAACGCGCCACATAAAAGTACGAATAAAATAAATAATAATGAACACTACAATAGGTGAAATATCAATCGTTCCAAAATTTGGTAAAATTTGCCGGATACGGCTTAGAACGGGATTTGTAAGACGATATAGAAAGCTTCCTATCAAAACAACAAAGCGATTGCGCGAATTTATGATATTAAAGACATAAAGCCAAGAAAAAATGACACTAGCGATTAAAATATCGATATAAATCTCAAAAATCAAATCAATCGTTCGAAGCAATGCATAAATCATGCGTCATCCCTTTCAATCAAGGAAACAGAAGAGCGTATAGAAAACCTTCATTAAAGCAGGTCTGTGTATCAAAAAATGGTTTTATATTTCAATACTCTTTTTTCTTGAATAAAAACCAAACATCTAAATTCTTCATCTCTCTATTTAATGACGATGCAGTTAGAAAACAAATATCAAAATTAAAAATAGCACATAAAATAGAAGAAACGGCAAAAAATCTGAATATCCCTTATAGGATTAATCTTAAATCTCATCGTTTTAATTATTAATTATAAAAAACAAACAAACTAAAAACGGCCTTTTAAAGGCCGCTTTTAGTTTTAAAATTATTTCTGCAAAGCAGTCAAACGATTAAGAGCACTGCTAAAACCATCTAGCTGAACAAATAAATCATTCAAAGCTGGTTCACCTGCAGCAGCAATTGTCATCGCCAACTTTAACTGTTTTCCAGAACGTAAAGCTGCTACGTGATTTTTGTCAAAAACGACAGGAACCACACAACCTGCTGGTACACAAGTCCGGATACCGGTTTCGATAACAGCTTTTCCCTCATCAACTTGTAAACGAACAGGTTTAGAAACCAAAATGCCAAAAGGAACTGTTAAATTACCAGATACAACACCCTCAGCATCGAGAGTAAGGCCCATAGCCACAACAACACGCCCCTGCTCATTTACTTCTTGACGGTGTATAAAACAAATTCTTTTCCCTTCTTGTATACCACAGTTAATAGTCCACAAACCGTAGGTTTCAGTCAAAGAAGAAGCTCCATTTGGCAATGTCGCTGCCGCATCTTTTGATGCAGGAGGCTTTGAACTTGTTGCAAATGCAACAGATGAAATACTCAAGAGAGTAAAAACTATAAGTAAATTAAATAACTTTTTCATTTTATATTCCTGTTCTTTACATAAAAGATAAACATGTTTATTATTTATTATAATATAAAGCATCTTAATAAAAAAAGCTTTCTCATAATCATATAGCTTTTATAATGGTCTAAGGCTACCTCGAAATTCGCTGACAACTTTCGTATAAACGTGCTTTTTAAAAGAAACAGCAATCAACGGAAGGGTTTCTAGATCAATCCATTTCCATTGATCGAATTCCGCTTTATTGCCATCTGGTGGCGGATTAATCGCAATTTCAGAAAGCTTTCCTGTAAACTGGAAAGCAAACCATTTTTGTATTTGCCCACGATATTTATTTGTTAATGTGCAGCCAATAAGTTCTTGTGGAAAATCATAATGGAACCAATTTTGTGCTTCTTTAATCAACTTTACAGATCGAATACCCGTTTCTTCATAAAGTTCACGATATGCTGCATCTAATGGTTTTTCATCTTCATCAATCCCTCCTTGAGGAAGCTGCCAACGATGAGATATGTCAATATCTGCATGAATGGGCATCATTAAACGACGCCCAACCCACACTTTCCCCTCATGATTAAAGACAACAATCCCAACACATTTGCGATATGGAAGAATCTTCAAATTAATATCTGCATCCATTTAATATTCCTCAAAATCGCAAGCTATAGATATCAATTCTCACTTTAACACATCCTTATTGGGATCTGGTGGAAATGCTGCATTTGCCATTTCACCTCGTAACAGTTTATAGGCCTCATTCAATTGAATATCATCTTTAGGGTCTTTGGGAACAAAAGCAGCTGAACCAGATCCTTTATTACTCTCTCGTTTTCCTTTGATATGTCCTTTTAATGTAGACTCACCAACTTTTACATCATAACCTTTATATTTTTCAGGGAGTGGTTGCTCTACAATAATATCAGGTGTGATCCCTGTTCCTTGAATAGAAGTGCCTGATGGCGTGTAATAAAGTGCTGTTGTTAAGCGTAAAGCCCCATTTTCACCCAAAGGAATAATTGTTTGAACAGATCCTTTACCAAAAGACTGCGTCCCTAAAATTGTTGCACGACGATGATCTTGCAATGCACCCGCAACAATTTCAGAAGCACTTGCTGAACCACCATTAATAAGAACAATGAGCGGTTTTCCATTAATGACATCACCTGGCTTCGCATCAAATCTTGTCACATCACTCTTTTTGCGCCCACGAGTCGACACAATTTCACCTTTATTGAGAAAAGCACTCGAAACATTAACAGCTTGATCTAAAAGCCCACCCGGATTAAGCCGCAAATCAAGGACATAACCTTTTAGCTTATCTTCAGGAATTTTAGATTGGATATCTTTAATTGCCGCTAGAAGATTATTTAATGTCTGTTCAGAAAACTGGATAACTCTTAAATATCCAATATCACCTTCAACCCGATATTTCACCGCTTTTACTTTGATAATATCACGAACAATCTTCACTTCAAATGGCTTATCAACGCCAGAACGAATAATTGTTAAGGTAATTGGTGTTCCAGGAGCACCTCGCATCTTATTAACAGCTTCATTCAATGTTTGACCATTCGTTTGTACATCATCAATTTTTGAAATAAGGTCTCCTGCTAGAATACCTGCTTTTGAAGCGGGAGTATCATCCATTGGTGAAACAACTTTAATTAAGTTTTTTTCCATAGTGACCTCAATACCAAGACCTCCGAACTCTCCTTTCGTAGAATCCCGCATATCCTTGGCTTCTTCAGCATTCAAATAAGATGAATGAGGGTCCAGTGATGTGAGCATGCCATTGATAGCATTTTCAATAAGCTTTTTATCATCTGGAACTGTAACGTATTGCATACGCACACGCTCAAAAACATCGCCAAATATAGCTAGCTTTTTATATGCATTATCTTCATTATTCGCAGCAACAGACTGCACCATAATCATTGAACAGGCGCCGAGCAATACCCCAGCGACCAAAAGAATAACTTTACGAATCATTTTGGCTCCTTCTTATTTTTTCAGTCTGCCACCAAGGAGTTGGATTTACAGGTTTTCCCTGCTTTCTAAACTCAATGTAAAGCATTGGAGAAGTTTTTCCTATATCCAATGCAACACTGTTTGAAATAAATTGCATTTCCATTATACCCAGAGGCTCACCTGAAAGAACAAACTGCCCCTGTTTTACATTAATTCTCGACATTCCAGTAAGAATGATATGATAACCATTTCCAACATTGAGAATGATTAAATGTCCGTAAGAACGAAATGGCCCAGCAAAAGCAACAAAAGCATCCACAGGTGATATAACAACAGCTCCTGACTCTGTTTCTATCGTTTCACCAAAGCGCGTAATCTGCGAACTTTTGTTAGAGTGATGTATTCTTTTTCCTGAAACAGGAAAAAGTAAAGAACCTTTTCGGCTTTCAAAATTGGACTGTTCTAACAATTGCAAACTTTTCCGTACCTGTACTGATGCATCAGAGCTAAGTTTTGACTGACGGTCGAGCTCTAAAATCAATTCTTCTAAAGACTGCGCTTTTTTAGCAAGAGCAATATTTTTTTGTTGCTGTTCTGTAAGTTCTTTTTCTGATTTTTTTTGTAGTTTGTTTTTTTGGTCTAATAAAAGCTCTAGACGTTTTCGCTGCTCTGCTTGATTTTGCAGCTTTGTCTTTAATGCCTTATATTCCGTAGTAATGGAATTACTCAAATTGGTCAACTCCTTGAGTTTTTCTGTTAAATCTCGTGTTTTCTCTTGCATCTGAGGAATAACGGTACCTAATAAAACAGAACTACGTATAGAAGCCAACGCGTCCTCTGGCTGTATCATAAGAGCAGGAGGCGGATTCAATCCCATACGCTCCAAAATTGCAAGAACTTCCGCAAATTCAGCACGACGATTTTTTAAACTTTGATAGACTTGTACCCGCTTTTCTATCATTTTTTTAAGCTTTTCTTCCCTTTTAGCAATATCATCTGCTACTATACGTTCTTCTTTAGCCGCCTTTATGAGTGCATCACTCAAAACACGTTGATCTTTTTTTAAATGCTCAACTTGATGCATAAGAAAAGCAACACGCTCACGCGAAAGTGAAATATTTTGGCGAATTTCTCCTAATTCTTTATGGACGTCCGTACTCCTCATTGTATCTTCCGCATGCGATACAGAAAAGCAAAAAAATATACTCAAGAGCAGAATGACAAATATGACGCACTCCTCATATAAATATAGCATCTTTCTATGAAGAAGCTTTTTCATTTGCAAAAACCATGACACCTCATCGTATACATTAGAGATGCTTTAAATGGTGTCAGCTAAAACAATATTAATAAACATATAAATAAGTGCTAAAAATTGAACAAAAATATTAAAAACGATGATACGGATGATTATTTTCAATTGTTACAGCGCGGTAAAGTTGTTCTGTAAGAAGAATACGTGCAATTTGATGTGGCCACGTCATCAAACCAAAAGATAAAAGAAAATCAGCACGCTTCCTTATTTGTTCATTATGCCCATCAGGTCCTCCCAAAGCAATGACGACATCTCGAATGCCCTCATCACGATAACACCTCAATTTTTCAGAAAAAGAAATTGACGAAATCGATTCTCCACGCTCATCTAACACAATTAATCGACATTTTTCAGGTAAAAATTCAATAAGTTTTCTCCCCTCTTCCTCCATACGTTGATAAACTGTTTGAGCACGACTTTCTGGTATCTCTTGTAACTTTTTTAAATGAAAGCCTACATCTCCAGAAATTTTAGAAAAACGATCCAAATAATGCTGAACTAATTTTTGCTCCGCCCCACTTTTCATACGACCAACCGCAAAAATAGAAATTTGCATTTTAATGATCTCCGAAGAGAAGCAAAGCCGTATCGTTTAAATCCGGCGTCATCCATATTTTTTCTAAATTATAAAAAAGACGAATTTCTGGACGAAAAAGATGAATGATAATATCACCTGTATCAATCAATACCCAGTCACCTCCAGCAAGCCCTTCTACACGCGCAAGCCCCTGCCCACTATCTTTCCAAGTATGTAATAAATGATCAGCAACAGACGATACATGACGCTGCGAATTTGCTGAAGCTATGACCATATAATCAGCCAAAGATGACTTCCCTCGAATATCAATAGCAACAATATCTTCTGCTTTTGTATCTTCTAAACTCTTGAGAATAACTTCAAGACTCTCACTAACAGAAAAAACTTTTTTTTCTTTTGAAGGCATAGTATCGTAAGAGTGTTTGTGTGCAATGTTTTTCAGATCAATATCCTTTCTTATCGTTGTGGAATCTAAAAAAGAGACTTCTCTAAAGAGAAACAGAATCTTATGAAATGTTCAAGAAAAATCATTCTTCTTCAAACGAAGGTTTGTTGAAGATTGAAAAGATAAAGGTCCATGCAAATAAGTCCAAACTGGTGGCTTGATAAAAGGTAATCGCTTACTTTCTCTCTCATCCAAACGAAAACGGCGATAAATATGTGCCATAGGAGAGGAAAGTGCTGACCGATTGCCTAAAGGACGATCAATAATCGCAATAGGAAGCATAGAGACGATATCATGCCATCGATACCAATGATGTATCGTCGCAAAACTATCTGCCCCCATAATCCATACAAAATTTACGCCACTGTAATGAGTAAGAATATGAAAAATCGTATCTACCGATACTTTGCTCCCTATAGCTTTTTCAAAACCTGTCAAGCGAATTTTCGGATGGTCAATAAGTTTAAAACTTAATCGCATTCTCTCCTCTAAAGGGAGCAACTGTGTACAATCCTTTAAAGGATTTCCTGGAGTGATCATCCACCATAACTGATCAAGATGCAAACGCCGAATGGCAATTTTTGCAACAAGAAGATGCCCCGCATGCGGTGGATTAAAGGAACCACCAAAAAGACCCACAACATTAGATCTTTCAACATGTGGCATACAATTTTTCCATGGAAAAAATGGTGTTCTCAAGCTCTAACCTGACCATTTCCTTTAACGTGATATTGAAATGATGTTAGCTGTTCAACACCTATGGGACCACGTGCATGCATTTTTCCTGTTGCGATACCAATTTCCATTCCAAAACCAAATTCACCTCCATCAGCAAATTGTGTAGATGCATTGTGCAATAAAATAGCTGAATCTAAATGATTAAAAAAATTCTTCACCACTTCCAAATCCTCAGCAATAATCGATTCCGTATGTCCTGATGAATAACGCTTGATATGAGCAATGGCTCCCTCAACACCCTCAACCGTTTTAACAGAAAGAATAGCATCAAGATATTCATGCGACCAATCTTCTTCAGAAGCTAATTTGACATCTGGCATAAGAAAAACAATATCTTCTGTGGCACGAATTTCACACCCCTTTTCCTGTAAAGCAGTTAAAACAGGAAGAAATTTTTTTAATGCTTGGCTGTCAATGAGAACTGTCTCAACAGCACCGCATATCCCTGTTCGCCGCAGCTTTGCATTTAAAACAATATTGCGTGCCATATCTAAATCTGCCGATTTATCAATATAAATATGACAAAGTCCCTCCAAATGAGCAAAAATTGGAACACGTGCATCAGACTGAACACGAGCAACAAGGCTCTTTCCACCACGTGGTACGATCACATCAATCGCTCCATCCAACCCTTTGAGCATTTCCCCAACGGCAGCACGATCTGTCGTTCCAACCATTTGGATAGCATCTTTGGGTAAACCAGAGCGCTCTAAACCTTGTACCAAAGCTAAATGAAGAGCATGAGAAGAATGAAAGCTATCCGAACCACCGCGCAAAATCGCAGCATTACCTGCTTTTAAGCACAAAGAACTCGCATCAACTGTAACATTGGGACGACTTTCATAAATAATGCCAATCACACCAAGAGGTGTTCGTACACGACTTATATGAAGCCCATTTGGACGCGTCCATTCATCCATCACTTGTCCAACAGGATCAGATAAACGAGCAACTTGGCGAACACTGTCTATCATTGCACGTAAACGCAAATCATCTAATTTTAGCCGATCAATCATTGCAGCTTTCAAATTATTCTGAGCAGCATTCTCTAAATCTTGACAATTCGCCCGTAAAATTTCATCTGACTGAGCCTCTAAACTTAAAGCGATCATTTCTAATGCATTGTTCTTTTGCTCAGAAGAAGCAACAGCCAATGCTGCAGCGGCATAGCGTGCTTTTTGTCCCATATCTTTCATTTTTTCTTCTAAAGTCATCGTAACATCCACTCTGCCAAAACAATAAAAACAAAAGTAACTTTTTTAAACAGAATTGATCAAGAAACGTACAATCATATCATTACGATGCACCATAGCAGAGCGCGCCTCATACCCAAGAATAGCTTCGATTTCTTCACTTTTATGTCCTATAATGCGTACAGCCTCATCTTTGTCATAGCTTACAAGTCCACGCGCAATCTCAACTCCATCTGTACCAACAATTGCAACCGTATCCCCACGCTGGAAATTTCCCTCAACGGCAATAACCCCTGCAGCTAATAATGATTTTCCTGATTCAAGAGCCCTAATGGCTCCTTGATCAATCGTCAAAACACCAGATGGATCTAAATGACCAGAAATCCATGTTTTCCAAGCATTGACAGATTTCTTACTTGCCGCAAAAAAACTCTTGCGTTCACCTTTGTCAATTGCAGCAAGAGGATTCATACGCTTGCCTGAGGTGATAATCATCGCCGTTCCAGCAGCATTAGCTATTTTTCCGGCTTCAAGCTTAGTCTTCATTCCTCCCCGTGAAAACTCTGAAGCAGCAACATCTGCCATTTTTTCGATATCATGCGTAATGGATGCAACAAAAGGTATAAATTCAGCCGTAGGATCACTATGGGGAGACTTTGTATAAAGACCATCAATATCGGATAAAAGTATTAAAAGATCTGCCCTCACCATTGTTGCCACACGTGCAGCTAAACGATCATTATCACCATAACGAATTTCAGTTGTTGCAACAGTATCATTCTCATTAATAACAGGCACAGCTCCCAAATATAAAAGCGTCTCAATCGTTGCACGTGCATTGAGATAACGCCTTCGCTCCTCCGTATCAAATAAAGTGAGCAAAATTTGGCCTGTTTTGAGCCCATGTTGAGCAAGCGCATCACCATAGGTTTTTGCTAACTCAATTTGCCCCAAAGCAGCACATGCCTGGCTTTCTTCCAATTTCAAAGCCCCCTTAGGAAGCTGTAGCAATGTCCTTCCTAAAGCAATAGCACCTGAAGACACCAATAATATCTCTACGCCTCCTTTGTGTAATTCAACAACATCATTGATCAAGCTTTTAAGCCATTCAACCCGTAAACCTGCCTGAGGATCAACCAAAAGGGCAGATCCAATCTTGACCACAATACGTTTATAGTGTGTAAGTTTTTGCGATCCAACAGCCATCTCAATCAACCTTGCTATCCCCACTGATCTCCTCTTTGCGTGACATTTCAATAATATGTGCACCAGCACGCAGCACATTTTCTAAACCTTCGCGGCTAACCGCAGAAAACATCATAACTGGTTGATCCGCTGCTCTTTGCAAAGCTTCCCGTTTAGCTTCACGCTCTTCAATTGTCAGAGTATCTATCTGGCTTAAAGCAACAATTTCAGTTTTATCACTTAGATTATTTCCATATGCCTCAAGTTCATGACGCACAATTTGATATGCTTTTGCAACATCTTCTTCTTGAGCAGAAATCAAATGAAGGAGGACACGACAACGTTCTACATGTCCTAAAAAACGGTCTCCAATTCCTACACCTTCATGCGCTCCTTCAATCAATCCCGGAATATCAGCCAAAACAAATTCACGACCATCAATACGTACAACACCAAGATGAGGATGTAGAGTGGTAAAAGGATAATCTGCAACTTTTGGTTTTGCAGCCGTTACAGAAGCTAAAAAAGTTGATTTTCCAGCATTTGGTAAACCAACAAGCCCCGCATCAGCAATTAACTTCAAACGAAGCCATATTGCACGCTCTTCTCCAGACAAACCTGGATTTGCACGACGCGGTGCCCGATTTGTCGATGTTGTAAAGTGAAGATTGCCAAAACCGCCATTCCCTCCTTTTGCAAGGCGATAGCGCTGTCCCACTTCCGTTAAATCACATATTAACGTTGTATTATCTTCTTCAAAAATTTGCGTCCCAACCGGAACTTTAAGGATGACATCATCACCCTTCTCACCCGTCATATTACGCCCCTTGCCATGTCCCCCTGTTTTTGCTTTAAAATGCTGCTGGTATCGATAATCAATCAGCGTGTTAAGTCCATCAACAACAAGAGCCCAGACATCACCACCCCGTCCTCCATTCCCTCCATCAGGCCCCCCAAATTCTATGAATTTTTCACGGCGAAATGATACTGCTCCAGAACCTCCATTACCAGAACGAATATAAACTTTAGCTTGATCAAGAAATTTCATTGGAAACACTCACTGAGGAATCAATCTCTCTACCTCTATAGGCAATACATTAATTTTACCAGTTTTTCATCATTGATAACAGAAAAACTGTCACTATCGCTGATAACTCTTTGAGAAAAAAATCATCGCATTTAAATAGGTTAAGTAAAATTAAGTCTTCTTAAAAGAAGGTGCTATTCTTGTACTTTTGTTTTTCCCTTAAATTCAAGTGCTAGAAGATAAAGCTCTACTGATTCTGATCGGCTTGCGGGTGGTTTAACATGGTAGACTTTTTTAAAATGCTGTTTTAATCTTGCAAGAAGAGTGTTTTCTGCTCCCCCTTGAAAAGCCTTTGCTAAAAAATATCCCCCAGGCTTGAGAACCGAAAGAGCAAAATCAGCCGCAACTTCACATAAATAAATCGTTCTTAAATGATCCGTCTGACGATGACCTGTTGTTGGCGCTGCCATATCAGAAAGAACCACATCCGGTTTTGTCCCTAAAGTTTCAATTAATTTCTGCGGTGCATCTGTATGCAAAAAATCCATTTCCAACATGGCAACTCTAGGCAATGGATCAACATGTAAATAATCAATACCAACAACGCTAGGATCCTCATCACTTGACCCTACTATACGCTCAGCCACCTGACACCAGCCCCCAGGTGCTGCTCCTAGATCAATAACCTTTTGACCTTTTTTCAAAAACCTATAGCGCTCATTAATTTCAATGAGTTTATAAGCCGCACGCGAACGATACCCATCTACTTTTGATTGATGGACATAAGGATCATTCAGATGCCTCTCTAACCATCGTCGTGATGAAGCTTTAATGGTTCCTGCTTTCTTTTTTACGCGCTGATATAATTCATGTGACCCTGAACCTCCATAGCCACCTCTCGGTGTTTTTGTTGTTTTTTTCATCGTTATTCATTGTCTCCATATTTAATTCTCTAACGCTTGAAATCTCTGCTCTTTCTACGACGACACCATACCCCATCGCGTAACATTAGCTCTATCAAAATTCCTTCCCTTAATCCACGATCAGCAACTCTTAAACGCTGACTTGGCCAAACTTCCCGAATAACATCTAAAATTGCACAACCAGCTAAAACTAAATCTGCTCTCTCGCGCCCAATAAAAGGACTTATGACACGTTTTTCTATATCCCATGATAATAGACGTTGTGTCATAAGTGTAATGTCTGCATCCTTCATCCAAATGCCATCCACTTTTTTCCTATCATAACGCTCTAAATTAAGATACATTCCTGCTAAAGTCGTAACCGTACCGGAGGTTCCCAAAAGATGAAACTTTGAACCTTGTGCTAACTCTCCTAATTTATGACGATCTGAAAAATTATTTAATAACCCTCGCACATAACTTTTCATTTTTTCAAAATCGTCTAAGCTAATATCATTCCCTCCAAAACGTTCAGCAAGCGTAACAACACCAACAGGAAGAGAAGTCCAAGCGATAATTTGTCGAGCTAAACGAAAAGAACGCTTTTGAGAAACATCAAGTAGCACAATTTCTGATGATCCTCCTCCAATATCAAAAAGCACAATTGCGTCAGTATTTGGTTCAACAAGTGTACTACACCCTGTAACAGCAAAACGCGCTTCTGTTTGCCGATCAACAATTTCCAATTCAAGACCTGTCTCCTCCAAAACACGCTGAATAAAATGTCTACCATTTTCTGCAGAACGACAAGCTTCCGTTGCAATCAAGCGATAACGCTTAATATGCCTTTGTTTTAGCTTTAAATGACAAATCTTTAATGCTTCAATCGCACGATCCATAGCTTGTGTATTAAGAAAACCGTTATTTATTAAACCTTCTCCCAATCGTACAATACGAGAAAAAGCATCAACAACACGAAAATATCCAGGTTTACTGGGAGATGCGATAAGAAGACGACAATTATTTGTTCCGAGATCAAGAGCCGCATAAAGAGGTGGAGATTTTACTGGATGGAACCGTCGAAGAAAAGGTGCTTTGAGTTTTTTTGTTTTTTGAGCACCTATCATTATCTGATTATGAAACTCAAAAGCTGCCTCAGATTGAACAAAAACCTGTTTCTGTTCATAATGTTTTTTTCTCTGTTGTCTCTTTATATCAACAAGGACAGAGTATGCCTCTGTTCGTGACAATGCAGAAAGATTATTTGTATTACTACCGCACTGATCATACAATTGATCTGCTTTGGTATCGTATATTTCTCCTTGCTTTAACTCTTTTGAACCATAATTTAACGGGGTCATGTCCCTTATCCCTTGAGCGTCCCCCAATAAATAAACGCGAAAACTCTTCTGCTCATTCCTAAATAAAGCAATAATGCAGCATCAAATGATATATACAAGAAATCATTCTTTCTTTTTCTATCATTAAAATTTTCTACACTAACATCATTCAGTTTTTTGTATAATCTTTCGGTTGTTTCCGTGAAATCATGCATCTCTTTATGAACTTAAAACTATAAATTAATCGTTTACGTTCACATCAATTTTTATAAATTATGCTCTTTTCTTGATACCATTCACACGGAGCACACCTCTATTGTAACAAACCTACACTATCATACTATTTGCTGACTCTTAAGGTTACAACAACCTATACATTAGTACGGTTTATAAGAAAAAAATTTTTTTTGTTATCCACACACAAACCTCGTTTGTTATATGCAATGAAATGGCTTTGATTATGCTGGAATAAAAGTTCCGTAGTACTACAAAATGCAATTACAATAGCTGTTATTTCGTGAATACCAATAAAAACTATCGTTCAAAAAAAACTCTAGAATTATAAATTTATCTGAAAAATATTAATGCTTAATCAGACCGCTTTAAAAATCCATTTTAAGCTTAAAAAAAGAATTTAGTCTACTCATTATTGTAAGGAATAAATCGAGTATTTCTAATCTTTTTTACTTTTAATAACTAACGAAATCATTCTTTAAGCATTACGGGAAACACTAACTTTATTTTCTATTACATATAAATAACTTACTGTGACTTTATATTCATAAAACTCTCACTCTTTCCAATAAATCACCTCGATATCATATTATATAAAACTTCTTACTTATTTGACCTTATAATTTACACTCAGAAATATAATACAACAATTTATGGAAAAATGACTCTTGTTAAAAATACTCGATGAATTCTAAGGACGGAAAGAATTAAGTGCTGCATTTAACCCTTTAAATGGTACAGTAAAAGAAAATACCTTACCTTCTTTAGTTTTATAGGAAATACGTACCTTATTGTTCTGCTCTATTTGTTTAGTCAAAACCGGCCCTACAGGTGATTGTGCCAAACAAACCGTTTCATTACATTGCGTATAATTAATAAGAACAGGTTTTTTAACACCTTTTACAAACATTTGAATCGGAACATTTATATCAGAATTTGGCAATGTTCGAAAAAGCATCACTGCTTGACCACTTGTCGTAGAAACAAGAGACCAACTAAAAATGGTATTTCCTTCTTGATCATGAACCGTCTGTGTCACATTACATATACCTTGCTTATGTTTAAGCTTTTGTTTTTCGTCACAAATCAAAGTCCAATCATAAAACTGCATAATAATTCGACGTGTTTCGCCAGGTTCTCCCTTAGGTATCGATAAGTGCGGTGGATGCACTGTATAAATATTATTGTTCTCGTTGGCAAAGCTTTCGCTCTTGCCTATTAAGGCAAGAGCAAACAGCAGAACCTTTACTAACATACTTCTCGTTTTTACAATAACAGCCATTTTTTCTATTATCATCTCAACCTCAGAGTAATTCCAGCACCTATTCCCCAATGACCTCCAGCACTTGTCACAGATACATTCGAGCGAATATTTCCATCTTCAGATGTATAACCAGCACCAATAGCAAGTGCAGATTGACTGCGCCATAAACCACTCCCAAATGAAACACTTAAAGATCCTGGTATATCATAGTAACGTAAGTTGGACACCGCTAGACCAATAGCAGCAGCTTGTCTTGCTTCTTTCCGAACATCCTGAATAGCATAATTCAATGTCTCAAACTTCATATCCGTATAGGATTTCGACTCGTTAACACCATCATTGACAAGACCACTAACTTTCTCATCCGTATACTTATTGGCATCTTCAAGAACTATCTTCATCTGCTCTTCAGTATAATCATGCAACTGACCGCCATTAACAGCTTGCTGAGAACCTGTTTCAATCTTGCCTGCCGCTACATTGTCTATCATAACAGGTTCGCTGTCATTGCCTCCTACTAACGTAATGCTATTGGTCTTTTTCCCATCACTATCTTTATCATAGTTAACAACGCCATCTGTTACGGCTACTTCAATATCTTTCACATGTTGATCTATCGTATCTACTTTGTCTTCAACCTCTTTTACCCTCTCATTCGTGCTCCAAAGCTGACCACCATTAACAACTTCTTGCGAGCCTTCTTCTATCTTACCATCCAATACATTCGTAATCTTACTCGACTTACCATCATGCTTCGCATCATACGCACCTTCTTCTTCATTCCAATTCAAACCATTGCTCGCCACATTCTTCTCAACATCATGAATACGCTCGTTGATACTCGTCATACCATCACTGACACCATCAAAAGCTCCTGCTACATCATGATAGATCTTCTTTTCTGACGAACTACCATCAGAATTGAATTGTGAAACCTTGAATTCCGGAGCCCTCCATTCGCCACCTTCATAGCTAGCTCCTCCTCCTAAATACATCGCTAGCGTCTGATGCAAGGAATAAAGCTGTGAACCATTCACGGCTTCCGTCGAGCCTTCAGAAAGTGTTCCAGCTTTCACGCCAGAGAGACTACGTGTATCACCATTCATGTTTGCAATTGTGATTGCACTACCCTCTTTTTCACCACCTATCTTGATTACCTTCGTAGCATCATCCTGCTTAACAAGACTATCTCCTACAACTTTATTAATCTCATTCTGAAGCTCTTTATGAATATTCATGAATGAATCACCAACACCAGCAAAGGCAGACGCAACATCATCATAGCTCTGCTCTTCAACGGCACTGCCATCTTCTTTGACGATCTTAACTTTGAAGCTTGGAGTACTCCATTGACCTTCCTTATATTCAGCGCCACCACCTAAATAAGTTGCAACAGTCTTATTCGTCTCAAAAAGCTGAGAACCATTGACCGCTTCACTTGAGCTTGCAGAAACCTCTCCATTGGAAAGAAACTTAATTTTACTGTTGCCTTTCTCATCACCCTCTCCATGTGTTGCTACAAACGCCTTTTCAGAATCACTCCACAACAACGCATTCTGCTTAATATTTTCAGTAACCTCCGTGTTGTTTTGAGTAAACTCTTTTTGAAGATTCTCAAAAGATGTTCCTACACCAGCAAATGCTTCCGATACAGTATCATACTTCTTCTCTTCAACTTTAGTACCATCCTCATTAACGATCTTAACTTTGAAACTTGGAGCCGTCCAAGCGCCACCTGCATAACTAGCGTCACCACCTAAAGACTGCGCAACACTGTTACCTAGAGCATATAGCTGATTTCCTGCTACAGCATCGCTTGAGCTAGCAGTAATATCACCATTTGCAAGTGATGTGATTTTGCTGTGTGTCTTCTCACCATCTTTTTCTCCATGCAAGGCGACAAAAGCACCTTCAGCCTTGCTCCATGATAAAGAATCTTGTGCAACTCCTTCTGAAACTTCCTTAATACGAGCGTTGATAGTGCTCATGCTGTCATTAATGTCATTAAAAGCACCTGCAACATTATTACTGCTCTTCTTATCACCTTTCGTACCATCATTGCTGAAAGTCTGAATTTGGAAATCCGGATCTTGCCATTCGCCTTTCTCATTATAACCAGCACCACCACCAAAATAGCCAGCAAACTGTTTTTGCAGATCATAAATCTGTCCACCCGTAATCGCATCACTCGAGCCTGATACTATAGAGCCAGCTGCAAGTGATGTAAGCTTGCTGTTCTCTTTATTGTCCCCATGCATCGCTACAAACGCCTCTGCGTCCTTATCCCACAACAGCGCATCGCCTTGAACTTCCTGAGTAATATTCGTGATGTTTTCAGTAAGTTCATTAAACTTATTCGTTAGGTTGTTATTCACATTCTTGAAATTCGTATCAATACCTTCAATGGCTAAACCAACATCACCATAGGATTTTTCTACTACCTCGCCTTTTGCATCAACACTGGATAATTTATAGGTTGGACCCGTGAAAGTACCATCTTTAAAGCTTGTACCTCCACCTAAGTATTTCGCAATATCCTGAGAAACCTTAGAAATCTGACCGCCATTAACCGCATCATGCGAATTCTCACTAATCTGACCTTCGGCAACATTATGCAAACCAACAGGTGCAGAACCCTTACCTTTACCCAAAGTCACACTCGCATAATTAGTGCTGCTATTATCATCACCTGTTTTATCGTAATGAACAACAGCCGATTCATCAGACTGAAGATTGTTAGAAAGCTCCTTCAGACTTTTATCAAGCTGGTCTTTATTAACAGCTTCATTACCTCTCACGGCTTCTTTCACACCGGAAAGAATTCTATCCCCTTTGTCTTTATTTGCGATATTGATTTCATTGCCTTCTACTTCTGTACCAATATTGATAACTTTTGTCTTTTCATCCTGCTTGGCAAGACTATCACTGACTACATTGGTCACATCATTGTGAACATTCGTAATAGAACTTGCAACACCTGCAAGTGCTTCCGCTACACTATTGTAAACCTTTTCCTCACCAGTGCTACCATCATCATTGACAGTTTTAAGTTTGAAGGTGGGTGCAACCCATTCTCCCTTTTCATTATAACCTGCACCTCCACCAAAATAGGTCGCAAATGTTTGATTCATTGAATAAAGTTGGTTGCCCGTGATCGCTTCTGTCGAACCTTTAGAAATTTCTCCATCTAAAAGAAACTTCAATTTGCTATTGTTTCCTTCCGTTCCATGCTTAGCTACAAATGCATTGGCTTCATTATTCCAATTCAAAGAATCCTGTGCGACTCCTTCAGAAACTTCCTTAATCCTCTGATTGACATTCTTGATATTTGTATCAAGTCCTTCAAAAGCTGAACCAACATTGGTAAAAGGTTTGGCTGTTATCTTACCATCTTTATCAATCTCCGATAAACTATAGGTCGGCCCAGTAAACACACCATTATTAAAAGCTGCATTGCCTCCTAAATAAGTAACAACCTTATCATTCGTTTCAAAAAGCTGACCACCCGTGATAGCATCCGTTGATTTAGCGCTAATCTCACCATTTGCTAGAAACGTAATTCTACTGTTTTCTTGTGTCCTGACAGCTTTGCCTTTTTCTTCTTTACTCTTTTCATGACGCGCTACAAAGGCATCGGCTTCCTTGCTCCATAACAAAGAATCCTGTGCTACTCCTTCAGAAACCTCTTTAATCCTTGCATTCACATTCTTGATATTTGTATCAAGACCTGAAAAAGCGGTTCCAACACCTTGAAAGTCACTCTCTGTTACAACTCCATCTTTAGCAATGTAAGATAATTTATACGTTGGCTGTGTAAGAGCTCCATCTTTAAAGGACGCTTCTCCACCTAAAAACTTAGCTACATCCTCACCTATTTTATTAATCTGTCCACCCGTGATTGCATCATNACGCTTCTCCACCTAAAAACTTAGCTACATCCTCACCTATTTTATTAATCTGACCACCCGTGATTGCATCATGTGAACCCTTGGCAATCTGACCATCGGCAACATTATGAAGACCAACAGCTGCCTTATCCTTACCTTTGCCTAAAGTCACACTCGTGTAATCAATGCCGCCATTCTCACCCTCTTTTTTATCGTAATGAACAACAGCCGAGTCATCTGACTGAAGGCTGGTAGAAAGATCCTTCAAACCTTTATCTAATTGACCTTTGTTAACAGCGTCATTATTGTTCTTTGCTTCCCCAACACCAGAAATTATCCGATCCGTACCGCTTTCATTTGCAATATTGATTTCTGTNCACTGCCTTCTACTTCTTTACCAATAGTGATAAGATTGGTTGCTTGATCTTTCTTAACAAGGCTATCACCTTTCACATTGGTCACATCATTGTGAACATTCGTGATAGAACTTGCAACACCTGCAAGTGCTTCCGCTACACTATTGTAAACCTTTTCCTCACCAGTGCTACCATCATCATTGACAGTTTTAAGTTTGAATGTGGGTGCAACCCATTTTCCATTTTCATAGCCAGCACCTCCACCAAAATACGTCGCAACTGTTTGATTGATTGAATAAAGCTGATTGCCCGTGATCGCTTCTGTCGAACCTTTAG
Source organism: Bartonella sp. CM86QHHN (assembly GCF_042194695.1). Lineage (NCBI taxonomy): Bacteria > Pseudomonadati > Pseudomonadota > Alphaproteobacteria > Hyphomicrobiales > Bartonellaceae > Bartonella > Bartonella sp. CM86QHHN. Next base: position 62,620 of record NZ_JBHIND010000051.1, on the reverse strand, counting down.
AAATTTCTCCATCTAATAGAAACTTCAATTTGCTATTGTTTCCTTCCGTTCCATGCTTAGCTACAAATGCATTGGCTTCATTATTCCAATTCAAAGAATCCTGTGCGACTCCTTCAGAAACTTCCTTAATCCTCTGATTGACATTCTTGATATTTGTATCAAGTCCTTCAAAAGCTGAACCAACATTGGTAAAAGGTTTGGCTGTTATCTTACCATCTTTATCAATCTCCGATAAACTATAGGTCGGCCCAGTAAACACACCATTATTAAAAGCTGCATTGCCTCCTAAATAAGTAACAACCTTATCATTCGTTTCAAAAAGCTGACTACCCGTTACAGCATCTGTTGATTTAGCGCTAATCTCACCATTTGCAAGGAACGTAATTCTACTGTTTTCTTGTGTCCTGACAGCTCTGCCTTTTTCTTCTTTACTCTTTTCATGACGCGCTACAAAGGCATCGGCTTCCTTGCTCCATAACAAAGAATCCTGTGCTACTCCTTCAGAAACCTCTTTAATCCTTGCATTCACATTCTTGATATTCTCATCAAGACCTGCAAAAGCGGTTCCAACACCTTGAAAGTCACTCTCTGTTACAACTCCATCTTTAGCAATGTAAGATAATTTATACGTTGGCTGTGTAAGAGCTCCATCTTTAAAGGATGCTTCTCCACCTAAAAACTTAGCTACATCCTCACCGATTTTATTAATCTGACCACCCGTGATTGCATCACGTGAACCCTTGGCAATCTGACCATCGGCAACATTATGAAGACCAACAGCTGCCTTATCCTTACCTTTGCCTAAAGTCACACTCGTGTAATCAATGCCGCCATTCTCACCCTCTTTTTTATCGTAATGAACAACAGCCGAGTCATCTGACTGAAGGCTGGTAGAAAGATCCTTCAAACCTTTATCTAATTGACCTTTGTTAACAGCGTCATTATTGTTCTTTGCTTCCCCAACACCAGAAATTATCCGATCCGTACCGCTTTCATTTGCAATATTGATTTCTGTGCCACCTACTTTTGCACCAATAGTGAGACGACTCGTTGTCTTATCTTGCTGAACAAAGCTCTCGCTTTCCACTTTGGTAATCACATTATTAACCTGTTCAGTCAATTTATTCTGAACATTCGTGATAGAACTTCCAACACCGGCAAGTGCATCTGCTACATTCTGATAATTCTTGTCAAAAGAAGTACCATCCTCACTAAACTGCTTGATCTTGAAATCCGGTTCTCTCCATATGCCCACTTCATCATATCCAGCACCTCCACCAAAATAGGTTGCAAGCGTGTTACCCATTGTATAGAGCTGACCACCATTTACTGCATCTGTTGAGTTTTGGGTAATCTCACCATTTGCAAGGAACGTAATTCTACTGTTTTCTTGTGTTCTTACAGCTTTGCCTTTTTCTTCTTGCTTCTTCTCATGACGCGCTACAAAGGCATTGACTTCATCATTCCATAACAAAGAATCCTGTGCTACTCCTTCAGAAACCTCTTTAATACGTGCATTCACATTCTTGATATTTGTATCAAGACCTGCAAAAGCGGTTCCAACACCTTGAAAGGCACTCTCTGTTACACTNGGCCCAGTAAACACACCATTATTAAAAGCTGCATTGCCTCCTAAATAAGTAACAACCTTATCATTCGTTTCAAAAAGCTGACTACCCGTTACAGCATCTGTTGATTTAGCGCTAATCTCACCATTTGCAAGGAACGTAATTCTACTGTTTTCTTGTGTCCTGACAGCTCNTAATTCTACTGTTTTCTTGTGTTCTTACAGCTTTGCCTTTTTCTTCTTGCTTCTTCTCATGACGCGCTACAAAGGCATTGACTTCATCATTCCATAACAAAGAATCCTGTGCTACTCCTTCAGAAACCTCTTTAATACGTGCATTCACATTCTTGATATTTGTATCAAGACCTGCAAAAGCGGTTCCAACACCTTGAAAGGCACTCTCTGTTACACTTCCATCTTTAGCAATGTAAGATAATTTATACGTTGGCTGTGTAAGAGCTCCATCTTTAAAGGATGCTTCTCCACCTAAAAACTTAGCTACATCCTCACCGATTTTATTAATCTGACCACCCGTAATTGCATCACGTGAACCCTTGGCAATCTGACCATCGGCAACATTATGAAGACCAACAGCTGCCTTATCCTTACCTTTGCCTAAAGTCACACTCGTGTAATCAATGCCGCCATTCTCACCCTCTTTTTTATCGTAATGAACAACAGCCGAGTCATCTGACTGAAGGCTGGTAGAAAGATCCTTCAAACCTTTATCAAGCTGACCTTTGTTAACAGCTTCATTATTTTTCTTTGCTTCCCCAACACCAGAAATTATCCGATCCCCACCGCTTTCATTTGCAATATTGATTTCTGCGCCACCTACTTTTGCACCAATAGTGAGACGACTCGTTGTCTTATCTTGCTGAACAAAGCTCTCGCTTTCCACTTTGGTAATCACATTATTAACCTGTTCAGTCAATTTATTCTGAACATTCGTGAGAGCCGTATTAACACCCTCAAACGCATCCGCTACATTCTGATAACTCTCTCTTTTTTCCTCTCCATCAGTATCGAAAGTTTTAATCTTAAAAGTAGGACCTCCTGAGTTTCCATTTCCAAAGTCAGCACCACCACCAAGATAATTAGCTAGATTGATACCCAGCGTATACAGTTGATGACCATTCACGGCTTCGGTTGAGCCCTGCGTTAAATCCCCTCCTGCAAGATTTTTAATTTTACCTACTCTACTGTCTTGCCCCTCTCCGCGCATAGCATTAAAGGCTTTATCAGTTTCACTCCACAATAAGGCATCGCCTCGAACTTCTTTATTAATATTGTCTAATTTGTCATTAAAATTATTTACAACAGTATTCAGATGTTTGTTTACATTTATGAAGTTCGTATCAATTCCTGAAAAAGCTTGTGCGACATCGGGATAGTCTTTTGAAGCACCTTCTTTACCATCAGCATCGAAAGTTTTAAGCGTGAATTTTGGACCTGTCCATGCACCATTTTCATATTTAGCGCCACCACCTAAATACTTAGCTATATTCGTGGCTACAATTGTAACATTTTGATTTGTAGTAAACAGCTGTGAGCCATTAACCGCTTCATCTGAATTTGCACTGAGATCGCCACCTAATAAACCGGAAATTTTCCGTTTCTCACTATCTTTATTCAGAATGCTAACTTCAGTGCCACCAGTTCCTTTCCCAATGGTGATAACACCTGTTCCCCCTGCACGAAGACTACGCGCTAATCTATTTTCTTCTTCTTGTTCTTGCTTAACAAGGATACTATCTCTTACATCAGCAATTTCATTATTTGTTGCAAATAACTGTGAACCATTCACCGCTTGTTGTGAAGTCTCAGTGAGTGCTGCAGCCTTAACTTTCTTTATCTCTTTACCTCCAGCATCAATACCATCGGTCGTTATTTTGGGGCCTCCAGAAATCACTAAGCCTGTTGCATCTAGGGCAGTTGTGCCTGCCTTTAAGCTCGTTAATGTAACATCTTGAGCTAAATCAAATTTTAGCTTATTGTCTTTTTCGCCCTTCGTAATATTTAGGTTACTACTTCCAGTGGAAAAATCTACTCCGCTATCCATAAGAACAGTCGTACCGTTTTTACCGCCAACAGAGAGTTTCCAACCATTTTTTCTTACAACATCTTCTAAGTCTCTTAACTGCCTAACATTAACTGCATCAGCAGGCTCAGAGCCAGCTGCTACGCCTGTAATTTGTCTGGTTATACCCTTACTATAATCACCAACACTCACTACACCCCGCGTACTTTTCCATTGTGATTCGGTATTTTTTGCAGGTCCCTGCAGCATAGAAGTATATCCTGAAACACCTGCAGCCCTATTAGCACCAGAATCTCTCCCTATAGCAACGCCATCTTTCACCGAAGCTACAGAATCGGCACCTATAGCGATAGCTCCCTCTTTCTGTGCTTCTGAATAAAATCCAAAAGCAATGCCATGCTTATCATTTACCTTTGCACGATGACCAACAGCAGTTGAACCATACCCCAAAGCCTTAGAAACAGCACCCACAGCCGTTGAATAATCACTCCCCGCAGTTGTATAATCGTCCAAACCATTGCCTGCATTATATTCGGAACCTATTGCGACACTGCTTGTTCCCATAGCGTGAGACATGTAACCTATAGCAATAGCATTATCCTTATCTGGTACATGAGCTTTATAGCCTATAGCAACACCTTTCTTTCCCTTTACAGATGCATCATCACCTATAACAACAGTGTCACTCGCTCGCGTATCTCGTTGCATTCCTTCAGTTGCACCACTCCGCAAAAGGTCAGAAACATTAACAGGGGCTGCATTCTCATTATTCCCTGAAAACTGTTGGGCTGTAGAGCTATCACGAACAAGCGACCGTGGACTAATGAGAGACTTTTTATATTGCTCGTCTGTATCTAGAGTTCTTACCAATAAATTTTTGCTATCGTCCGCAAAAACATTTACGATAGAACTCTTATCGCTCTTACCAGAAAGGGTTTTGGTTAAAAAATTTGCATAATCATCAGCAGCATTAATCTTTTCTAATCCCGCTTTATTGAGTGCTGTTAAATAATTGTCTTTTGAGACAGAAGAAGCATTCAAACCAGCAACAGAGACAATGCTTTGTGGATAAGACACCCCGGCACTTTTTACACCTTCAAGAAATGTGTTTCTAAAATCAGGATTTGCTGAAAAAACAGGTGTAACATTCGATAAAAATGTAGCCGCTGTAGCCAACGAAAGAACTTTAACAAAAGGAAAACGAGAACGTTTTAATTCACTCGCTGCTTGTGTGGCATATAATTTTTTCATAACAAACTCTCCAATGAAAAAACTTAGAAACACCTCCAAAACATAAAAAAGACACATTTTAGCATTATTGATCTCTTTGGAATTTAGAGTAGATGATCATTGCTTAGGGTGTGAACGTTTTGAGTCTTTAGTCTTGTTCTGTTTGTGCTCTCTGTATTGAGACCTGAATGTTTATCTTTTTGATTATGTTTTTTGGACATAAAGATAACACATTTAGAGTCTAAGGGTTTTATATACTGTTTTTTCCTAACTAAAAAAGAGTCCTTGTATTTTATATTACTTTTTACTTGGTAGTGGTTATTATAAAATCTTTTGAACTAGGTTTTAGTGTGTGTTTTCCTAATTATAGACTTTATTTTTATTAGAAAACATGGTTTTGTTAATAATAAGTAAAGTAAAAAGAAATTGTAATATTTACGGAATATAGTTTTCCTTGGATAATTGGCTTTTTAGTTAGATTTTTTCTTTTTAATATATCATATAATGATATATGCGTGGTCCCGTGATGTACCTTTTATCTTTACGCACTACTTATCCCCCCTTTGAAAGTTATTTTATCAAAATGAGTCTTACTAATATACATTTTCATACAGCTATAGGCTGTTCAAGAAAATAGCAACATAAAAATATAACTTTTTAGCAATATGGATTCTACTGTGATCTTTTTTCAACAAAATATAGAAAAATCTTCTATAAAACCTCACAGTTTATAGCGTCATCAAATATTATGCTTATCTTTAGATAAATACTGTGCATCTATAAAAAAACATCCACCCTTATTTCAATAAATAAGGGTGGATGTTTTGTTTTCTTTTCGTTGTTCGTATTATTTTATTTTCAGAGTGATTGCACCACCTATTCCCCAATGACCACCAGCACTCGTGGCAGAGAGATTAGAGCGGATTTTTCCGTTTTCAGATGTATAACCAGCACCAAGAGCAAATGCGGATTGTCCACGCCATGCGCCGCTACCAAATGAGACACTCAAAGATCCCGGCTCGTCAAAATAACGTAGGTTGGATACTGCTAGACCAACGGCGGCTGCTTGCCTTGCCTCTTTCCGTACGCTCTTAATGTCATAACTTAAAATATTAAACTTCATATCTGTATATCGGTCAGACCGATCAACAGCATCATCAATGGCATTAATAACAATATTATCCACCCGACTATCCGTATATTTTTTTGCATCATCGAGAACAATTTTCATCTGTTGCTGAGTGTAATCATGCAGTTGACCACCATTCACAGCTTCTTTCGAACCTTGTTCAATGCGACCATTGGCAACATTATCAATCATAACAGGTTCACTTTCGTTGCCACCTTTTAGAGTGATCTTATTGGTTTTTTTACCATCAGCATCTTTATCATAGTTAACTGCACCATCAGAAAGATTATTAACCGTGTTCTCAATATTATCAACTCTGTCTTCAATATTGAAAACCGTTTCACCAATATTCGTAACCGTAGTGGAAATATTGTCGACTCTGTTTTCAATATGCTTAATATCTTTTTCAACGCCAGTGATACGTTCGTTGGTTTCCCAAAGCTGTCCACCATTGACTGCATCTTTTGAACCTTCTGCAATTTTACCATCTGCTACATTGATAATCTTACTTGGTTGACCATCATGGCTAGCGTCATAAGCTTTTTTCTGCTCATTCCAATTTAAACCATTGGACGAGACATTGTTTTCAACACTTTGAATACGGTCGTTTATCTTAGACATACTCTCACTTACGCCGTCAAAAGCACTGGCAACGTTATGATAATCCTTCTTTTCACCAGAGCTCCCGTCAGCTTTGAATTGTGCTATCTTGAAAGTAGGAGCAGTCCATTCTCCATTATTATAGCCAGCGCCACCACCAAAATATGCAGCAAGCTGATTACTCATCAAATAAAGTTGCGAACCATTTATAGCATCGGTTGAGTTAGCAGAAATATCTCCATTAGCAAGAAACTTAATTTTGCTATTTTCTTTGTCTGCTCCATGCTGTGCTACAAATGCCTGCTCATCATTGCTCCACAACAAAGCATCCCCTTTGACTTCTTGTGTAATATCATTGATTTGTTGTGTAAAATTATTGACCACATTCGTGAGATGACTATTCACACTCTTCACATTTGCATCGAGACCACTCAAAGCTGAGCCAACATCATGATAATTGGCTTTTGCCACCTGACCATCTTCAACAATAACAGATAAACTATAGTTTGGTCCTTTAAAAGCACCATTTTCGAACGAGGCACCACCACCAAAATATTGTGATGTATTTTGAGAAATTGTTGAGAGATTATTCGTAACAGTGATAACATTCTGATTAGTAGCAAAGAGCTGCGAACCATTTACTGCATCGGTTGAATTAGCAGAAATATCTCCATTAGCAAGAAACTTAATTTTGCTATTGGTTTTTCCGTCTCCATGCTGTGCTACAAATGCCTGCTCATCATTACTCCACAATAGAGAATCTTTAGAAACACCCTCAATTTTCTGAGTAAATTCATTTGCTACATGTGTTAAGCGGCTATTCACATTGTTGATATTGTCATCAAGCCCTGTCAAAGCGTCACCAACATTATTATGGTCTTTAGATACTGCTACGCCATCTTCAGAAATGCGCGATAAATGATAGAGCGGACCGAACAAAATACCGTCGCTAAATTCCGCATTCCCACCCAAAATGTTTGCTACATCTCCAGATATTTTTTCAATCTGCCTACCATTGATCGCATCATGCGAATCTTCAGCAATTTTCCCATCTTTAACATTATGGAGGGAAACTGGTGCTGTAGTCTTATCACCACCCAAAGTTATGCTATTATAATCAACGGTATCGTTTTCTTTATCATAGAGAACTGCAGCAGCACTTGTACGATTAATATCATTAGAAATCTTCTCTATACTTTTATCAAGCTGGGCTTTGTTAACAGCTTCATCATTTCGCTCTGCAGCTTTTACACCAGAAATTGTACGAGCTTCACCAGATTTGTTTGCAACATTAATTTCTGTCCCCCCCGTTGTCACACCAATGGTAATAGTACCTGCATCTCCTTCCTGCTTAACAAGGCTATTTTTTGTCGCATTCGTAATCTGATTTTGGATATTCGTGATAGAAGTATCAACAGCATTAAAAGCAGAACCAACATCATTATGAGAATTACCCTGAATTGTGTAAGTTGGTGCTTTACCATTAGATACATCTGCACCACCACCAAAATATTGTGATGTATTTTGAGAAATTGTTGAGAGATTATTCGTAACAGTGATAACATTCTGATTAATAGCAAAGAGCTGCGAACCATTTACTGCATCGGTTGAATTAGCAGAAATATCTCCATTGGCAAGAAACTTAATTTTGCTATTGGTTTTTTCCTCTCCATGCTGTGCTACAAATGCCTGCTCATCATTGCTCCACAACAAAGCATCCCCTTTGACTTCTTGTGTAATATCATTGATTTGTTGTGTAAAATTATTGACCACATTCGTGAGATGACTATTCACACTCTTCACATTTGCATCGAGACCACTCAAAGCTGAGCCAACATCATGATAATTGGCTTTTGCCACCTGACCATCTTCAACAATAACAGATAAATTATAGTTTGGTCCTTTAAAAGCACCATTTTCGAACGAGGCACCACCACCAAAATAATTTGCTATATCTCCAGATATTTTATTAATTTGGTTCCCATTGATCGCATCATGCGATCCTTGCGCAATTATGCCATCTTTAACATTATGGAGGGAAACTGGTGCTGTAGTCTTATCACCACCCAAAGTTATGCTATTATAATCAACGGTATCGTTTTCTTTATCATAGAGAACTGCAGCAGCACTTGTACGATTAATATCATTAGAAATCTTCTCTATACTTTTATCAAGCTGGGCTTTGTTAACAGCTTCATCATTTCGCTCTGCAGCTTTTACACCAGAAATTGTACGAGCTTCACCAGATTTGTTTGCAACATTAATTTCTGTCCCCCCCGTTGTCACACCAATGGTAATAGTACCTGCATCTCCTTCCTGCTTAACAAGGCTATTTTTTGTCGCATTCGTAATCTGATTTTGGATATTCGTGATAGAAGTATCAACAGCATTAAAAGCAGAACCAACATCATTATGAGAATTACCCTGAATTGTGTAAGTTGGTGCTTTACCATTAGATACATCTGCACCACCACCAAAATATTGTGATGTATTTTGACTTACACTTGCAACGTCCCGATTAACCTGCTCCAACTGCGCAAAATTCACTGCATCATCAGGTTCTTCCCCAGCTGCCACTCCTGTAATCTGCTTATTGCCAGCATCAATACCATCCACAGTTATTTTAGCCCCATCAGCAAACAAAATGCCATCATCACTGATAGAGCTTCTCCCAGCGGTAACTCGTTCCACTGTAATATTATTAGCTAGATCAAATGTTACATTATTGTTTTCCTCACCTTTTGTAATCTTAAGGTTGTCACTTGCAGCCGACAAATCTACAGTATCTTGTACACCAACAGCTTTAGCATTTTTACCTCCAACAGATAGTCTCCAACCTTGGTCTACGTATTTTTGTAATGATTTTAACTGTGCAACATTAACGGCATCAGTGTCGCCACTACCAGCTGCCACTCCTACAATCTGGCGCGTTTTTTTTGATTTAGCATCACCAACACTCACTGCACCTAGCGTACTCGCCCATATCATGTCGTCAGAATCTGAAGGGCCTTTAGTTAAAGAATTATACCCGATAGCGCCAGCAGCAACATCAGCCACAGACTCGCTCCCAAGAGCAACACCTAAATTTACCGTCGTTTTTGAATAAGCACCAAAAGCTATAGATTCCTCACTGTCCGCCTTAGCACGATGTCCAATGGCAATTGATTCTTCGCCCGTCGCTATTGTACGGCCCTCAATAGGAATCGGCTTACTACCACTTCTACCTTCACCACCTATTGCGATACTTTTTTTACCTACAGCGTACGCCAAATGACCTACAGCAACTGTAAAGCTATTATCCACCTGCGCACCGTAACCAACAGCAACCGAATCTGGAGCATTTACTATTATCTTGGCACCAAGAGCAGTAATATCACTATTTCCATGGAGTTTTTCAGCCTTTGTTATATCATTACCAAATATGACATTAGTACCCTCTACGTCACGTTGCTGTCCGGTATCGCGCTGCATTCTAGTCATAGAGTCATTGCGCAAAGGATTCAATGCATCAATAATCGCTGTATTCTCACCATTCTGTACACTGATGATCGATTTTTTATATTGCCAGCCTGCATCTAATGTTCTTTCCGATGAGTTTTTGCCATCTGCCCTCAAAACATTCACAATAAGATTATCATTACTTATACCAGAAAGGGTTTTGGTTAAAAAATTTACATAGTTATCAGAAGCGTTAACTTTTGGCATCATTGCTACATTCAATGCTGTTAAATAATTTTCCTTATCACCATCATAGTAATCATACGCAGAGATAATGCTTTGCGGATAAACCACGGCAGCATTCTTCACATTTTCAAGAGATGCTTTTGTTAAATCGAGATTTGCTGAAAAAACAGGAGCAGCATTCGATAAAAACAAGGCAACCGCAGTTCCCAACGAAGCTACTTTAAACAACGATAATCGACGATGTGAGCGAGAAAAACTCAAATCACGCAGATTTTGTGTAGTATATAATTTTTTCATAATACCCCCCTTCATAATAATAGATTCAAAACACAAAAAAGGTATGATCTAGAGCTCTAAAGCTTTCCTATTTCCCTTGCGTGTTCCTGCTTTTACAGCGTGTTTTAGGACATAAATAAAATTAAGACGTAAGCTGTTGTTTCTGCAACGCCTTTAAAGGATAATTAGGGGTAGGTTCGTGAAAGTCAATTTGAGGAAGGTAAAAAAATACTTAATATTAGAATGGATTTCGTTTTTCTATCAAGGGTTGTGTGTCGTTTTTAGCTTTGATCTCTTTGAAAGAGGTATAATTTTTGTGCCTATTGATCATCCGCCTAGGCATCAGTTTATTTTTCGTGAATAAGATTTTTTATTTCATTAGAGGATTTATGAAAGCTTTTTACTAAAATGCCCCATCTATATCCTTACTAATGGTAATGTGTCTCGTTGCTGTATCCTATTTTACAAAAATACTCACTGCTACTTGTTCTTTTATTCCCTTCAGTTGTGAAAAATTCACTGCATCAGTATTGCTAGTTCCTTCTGCAACATTTGTTACTTTTTTACTTGCCGCATTAATATTACCGGTGGTTATTTGCGGGACATCAGTAATTACTAAGCCTGTTGCATCGACTTTTGTTTTCTCTCCTAATGTTATGCTTTTCAATGCTATATCATTAGCCAAACCAAATATGAGCTTATTTTCATCGTCCTTATCTCTTTTAACCCTGAAGTCACTTCCTCCAGATGAAAAATTTATTGTACCATCTAGCACCCATATCTTTAGCTGCCTCACCAGAAATAGACAGTTTCCAACCTTTTTTTCTTACGACTTCTTCTAAATCCTGCAACTGTCTAAGGTTCACTGCATCGGCAGGTTTGCTACCAGCTGCTACACCTATAATTTGTCGCGTTATGTTTTTACTAGGAACACCAATACTTACTGCAAATTTCGTACTTTTCCATTGAGATTCAGTGTTTTTAGCCGGTCCTTTCAGAAGAGACGTATACCCAAAAACGCCATCAGCCCTACCGGACACAGAGTTGTTCTCAATAGCCCCCCATCAACCGTCACTTTAGAATAAGAACCTAAAGCGATACTTCCAACCCCATTTGCTTTTGAATAGAAGCCCATAGAAACAGCTCCTATTACTGTTGAATAATCACTCTTCGCAAGTTGTATAATCATTTTCCCCGTGTTCGCTCTTCTTATTATATTCACCACCTATTGCGATACTGCTTTTCTCTAAAGCGTAAGCCATATTGCCTACAGCAACGCTCCATTCTTTTTCCGTTTGCGCTCCACTACCCTAAAGCAATACTTGTGTTTGGAGTACGTTGCATATCTGTAGATCGTTGCATTATAAAGCATACGTTTAAAACTATACGAAAATAAAAGCTAAAACTGTCTTCTTTTAATAAAGGGTATATTCGTATTGATATTGCGTGAAGCATTTTAACAAATCAAAATAATAGCAATCAATTTTTTGAATCTTTACCACTAAGGTCTTTTATTCTCAACAAAGTTGTCAGAGGCTTTTTATATTCGGATTTTATATAATTACGGGAGTTTTATACATTTAGAATAGCTTTAGAGAGCTCTGGAAGAAAGTAAAAAATTTGCCCTTTTCTTAAATAAGAAAAAGGCAAATCAATTTTATGGATTTAGTCGTTTATTAGTTGAGTATCACATTAATCCCTGTACTTATACCCCAGTGACCTCCAGAAGTGGTAATTGACAAGTTGGAACCAATATCACCGTTCTCTGAAGTATAACCTGCACCAAAAGCAAAAGCAGATTGACTACGCCATAAACCACTACCAAATGCGATTGTTAATTTTCCAGGGATATCACTATAGCGTAAACCAGCTACCGCTAAACCAACAGCTGCTGCTTGTCTTGCCTCTTTTCGAACATCCTCAACAGCATAACTTAATGTCGAAAACTTCATATCCGTATACGAATTAGCCTCACTAACTCCATCTTTTACAAGATGAGAAACTTGCTCATCCGTATACTTATTGGCACTTTCAAGCACAAAATCCATCTTATCTTTTAATTGACCGCCATTAACCGCTTCTTTCGAATCCTTTTCAATCTTTCCATCGGCTACATTGGCTATTAATACTGGAGAACTGTCATCTCCACCAACTAATGTAACTTTATTGGTCTTTTTGCCCGTTTTTTTATCTTTATCGTATTGTACAGATCCCTCCGTAACTTTATTTTCAATATCCTTGACCTGATCTGTAATCATCTGCTGAGTTTCCCAAAGCTGTCCTCCATTCACAGCTTCTTTTGAATCTCTGTCTACCTTGCCATCCGCTACATTGATAATCTTACTTGGACTCTTAACACCCTGAGCATCAACATGAGATGCATCATAGCTTCCTTTTTCTTCATTCCAATTCAGACTATTCGAAGAGGTATCCTTTTCAACTTCTTTTATACGATCGTTGATAGTGCTCATGCTGTCATTAACAACATCAAATGCTTCAGAGACACTATTACGCTCCTCTTTATCACCTTTCGTACCATCCTTATTAAAGACCTGAACGGTGAATTTTGGTCCTTGCCAGTTTCCTTCCTTATCATAACCAGCTCCTCCACCAAAATATGAAGCAAATGTCTGTTGAAGAGTATAAATCTGACCACCATTAATCGCATCCGTAGAATCTTCTGATATCTTTCCTTTGGCAAGGAACGTGATCTTGCTGTTTTCCTTTTTACCTTCTTTCTCATGCTGTGCTATAAACGCACCTGCATCATCACTCCACAACAACGCATTTTGCTCAATGTTTTCTGAAATCTCATTATGAAGATTCTTGAAAACTTTATTTACACCGGCAAACGCGGCTGCAATACTATCATAATCTTCCTCTTCAAAGCTCCCATCTTCTTGGAAACTCATTATCTTGAAACCTGGAAGATCCCAGCCATCACCATCATACTTAGCATCTCCACCAAAATACTTCGCTAGTGACTGATTCAGATCATAAATCTGTCCGCCATTAACCGCATCACTCGAGCCTGACGCTATAGAACCAGCCGCAAGCGATGTGATCTTGCTTGCTTTTCTGTCTTCACCTTCCCCATGCAGAGCGACAAAAGCTTTGTCACCATCGCTCCAAGATAAAGAATCTTGTGCAACTCCCTCTGAGACCTCCTTAATGCGAGCGTTCACATTCTTGATATTGTCATCAAGCCCTTTAAAGGCAGAACCAACATCGGTATGCGGTTTATCTGTTACTTCACCACCTTTATCAATACTGGATAAATTATAAGTTGGCCCTTTAAAAGCACCATCCTTAAATTCAGCATCTCCACCCAACAATTTTGCTATATCCATTGAAAGAATGTGAACCTGTCCTCCATTGATAACATCCGTTGAGTTTTCCGCAATCGATCCGGCGGCTACATTATGGAGCGCAACAGGTGTAGCATCCTTCCCTTTCCCAAAAGTTACATTTGTATAATCAGTTTGATCATCTGTTGTTTTATCATAAAGAACAACAGAAGAACTATCAGACAAAAGGGTATCAGAAAGATCTTTTAAACCTTTATCAAGCTGTCCCTTGTTAACCGCTTCATTGTCTTTTTCTGCCGCCTTCACACCAGAAAGGGTTCGATCCTTATCACTCTTGTTTGCGATATTGATTTCACTACCTTCTACTCCTTTACCAATGTTGATAACATCTTCATTTTTCGTAACAAGCAGATTACTGATTACATCGCTGATCGCATTTTGAACCTTTGTGAAAAGTTTACCCACGCCTGAAAATGCATCTGATACATTATTATAGCTTGATTCAGCTTCAGTACCATCGTCATTGATAGTTTTGAGCTTAAAATCAGGAACATTCAATTCCCCATCCTTATATTCAGCGTCATTAGAAAAATATTTTGCAACCTTATCGCCCAGTGAATAAAGTTGAGAACCATTTACTGCATCCGTCGATTCCTTCGTAATATCTCCTACAGCAAGCGATGTAATTTTACTGGCTTTTCGGTCATCACCTTCCCCATGCAGGGCGACAAAAGCTTTGTCACCATCGCTCCAAGATAAAGAATCTTGTGCAACCCCTTCTGAGACTTCCTTTATACGAGCATTTACATTCTTGATATTATCATCAAGTCCTTTAAAGGCAGAACCAACATCAGTATGCGGTTTATCTGTTACTTCACCTTTTTCATCAATATTCGATAATTTATACTCTGGTACTTTAAAGTTTTTTCCATCAAAGGATACATCTCCACCTAAAATTTTTGATAAATCCCCAGTGATTGTATAAAGCTGGCCACCATTAACGGCATCTGTCGAGTTTGTGCTAAGATCTCCACCCGCAAGACCTGTTATTTTTTTACCTGCAGCATCAATACCATCCGCTATTACTTTGGGACCATTTTCAATAGTTAAGCCCGTTTTATCTAAAGTGATGTCTTTTAATTTTACACTGTTCAATGTGACATCTTGTGCCAAATCAAATGTTATTTTTTTGTCTTTATTGTCTGTTGTATCACTATTTTTAATCTCAAAGTTTTTGCTTCCAGAAACCAAATTTAATATATCACCCGGCTGAAAGTTTGAAACAACCTTATCATTAAGAGAAAGTGTCCACCCTTGTGCTACAAATTCTCTTAATTTTTTCAGCTGTGCAATGTTGACGGCATCAGTGTCTGCATAACCCGCTGCCACACCTGTAAGCTGTCGTGTTATCTTATTCGGAGCATCACCAACACTAAAAGCTCCTTGAGTGCTCTTCCATATCACACCATCATCCGTTGACTGGCTCCCTATGGAAGGATCATAGCCAACTGCGGACACTGAGTTACGAGAAACAGATTTATAACCCACAGCAACACCACCCTCAGGAAGTACTTGTACATTTGAACCTAATGCCATACTATTTTTGGCTGTTGCAGCTGAAAGTCCACCTAATGCAATACTATTTTCACCAGATGCATTTGCAAAACCACCTAATGCAATACTATTTTCACCAGATACATTTGCAGAACCACCTAATGCAATACCATTGTTAGCAGTTGCACTTGAAAGCTTACCTATAGCAATACTTTCTTGCCCACCTTTTCCCTCACTGGCAGCAATTGTAATGCTCTCCGTTTCGGCATGCCATTTAAAGACACTACCATCGGTAGCTTTTTTAATCTCATTGTGAAGATTTACATAAGACTTACCCACACCTTCAAAGGCTTTGGCTACATTTGGAAAACTTTCTTCTTCAATCTCATTCGTCTCAGGATTTAAAGTTTTAATTTTGAACTCTGGATTATCCCATTGACCATTCGTAAATTTAACACCACCACCTAAATATCCAGCTATATGGGTAGCTACAACATTCAACTGACTGCCATTTACCGCCTCTTGTGAATCTGCACTAAGATCACCAGATGTAACACCCGTTACCTTTTTATTTCCAGCATCAATACCACCGGTGGTTATTTTCGGACCATTAGTAATTACTAAGCCCGTGGCATCGAAGGTATTTGTGCCTGCCTTTAAGCTCGTTAATGTAACATCTTGAGCTAAATCAAATTTTACATTATTGTCTTTATCACCTTTTGTAATGTTAAGATTTGTACTTCCAGTGGAAAAATCTACTCCGCTATTCATAATGACTGTTTTAGCATTTTTACCGTCAACAGATAGTTTCCAACCATTTTTTCTTACGACATCTTCTAAGTCTTGCAATTGTCTTAGATTCACTGCGTCTGCATCTTCACTACCAGCCGCTACACCTGTAATTTGTCGTGTTTTGCCAGCATCAACATCACCAACACTAACAGCACCTAATGTAGATTTCCAATAAGATACCTCATTTTTTGCAGGTCCCTGCAGCACAGAAGTATAACCCGGAACACCAGCAGCCCTATTGGCTACAGAATTGCTTCCTATAGCAACACCCCCTGCTACCTTCACTTGCGATTTAAAGCCTAAAGCTGTACCGCTGTCCACCTCCACCCGTACAAAACGACCAACAGCAACCGCGTCATTCTTTAGTGCCACTATATCTGCACCAACAGCAACGGATCCACCTCTATGGATCTCAGATTTAGAACCTATGATAACAGATGCCGCTAGCTCTTTATCTCCTTCAGCTAATACCGCCTTCGCTTTATAACCAATAACAACACTGTCCACGGTTTTCGCATCAACATCTTCACCAAAGATGACATTACTTCCCGATACATCACGTTGCATTCCCTCTGTTGAACCACTCCGTAAGATATTAGACACATTAATAATATCTGTATTTTCATCATCCTGTGCAAGCTGTTGGTTTAAAGAGCTATCAACCACAAATGACCGTGGACTGACGAGAGACTTTTTATATTGCCCTCCTGCATCTAGGGTTCTTGCCAATACATTTTTGCTATCCGCCATCAAAACATTCACGACAGGACTATAATCACTTACACCAGAGAGGGTTTTAGTTAAAAAATTTGCATAGTCATCGACAGCATTAATCTTTTCTAATCCCGCTTGATTGAGTGCTGTTAAATAATTGTCTTTTGAAACAGAAGAAGTATTCAAACCAGCAACAGAGATAATGCTTTGCGGATAAGAGACACCAGCACTGTTAACACCTTCGAGAAAGGTGTTTCTAAAATCAGGATTTGCTGAAAAAACAGGTGTAACATTCGATAAAAATGTAGCCGCTGTAGCCAATGAAAGAACTTTAACAAAAGAAAAACGAGAAAATTTTAAATCGCTCCCTGCTAATTTTGTATATAATTTTTTCATAATGAACTCCCCAATGAAAAAATAACTATAACCACAAAAAAAACACATTTAAACGCTATAAAGTTCTTTGAAATTGGTTTTTCTAAATATATTCAAAAGCCTAAGGACTGATTGAAAAGATAGAGAAGTTTATAGTTAACGCGCTTCTTTCTCTTACCTTTCCTAAAAAGGTAAGTTTTTTGGTGGTTGGTTTTTTTAATCTTTAAACCTGTTGGTTGTTTTTTGCAAGGGGTAGAATTGGTTTAGTATATTGTTTTTATAACTTCCTCCAGTAAAATTGAAATACGTTTAAATATATATATTTGTCTTACTAGAAATTTTTTTAATAGATTTTTAGAGAGTGAAAGATTTTTTAGATTTAAAAGTTAACGCAGAAAATAATGAACTTATAATTTATGAAAAGACTTATTATCTTATTTTGAAATAAGAAGTTCATTTTGTTGAAAGCGTCCGGTCTTTCTGTTTTTTAAACCTGTATTTATCGTTAGCGCTTATCAATTTATATATATGTATTTTTACATACGTAACAACAATTCACCCCTGTCTCATGAGACAGGGGTGAAAAGGAATTTTTATGTATTTTGTTTATTATCAATTCAATGTCATATTGAATCCCGCACCTACACCCCAGTGACCTCCAGAAGTTGTTGCGGATATGTTAGAGCGGTATTTTCCATTTTCTGAGGTGTAACCTGCACCAAAGGCAAATGCAGACTGACTACGCCATAAACCAGTACCAAATCCAACGCTTAATTTTCCAGGTGTATCATTGTAGCGTAAGTTAGACACCGCAAGACCAATAGCCGCTGCTTGTCTGGCCTCTTTTTTCACACTCTCAATACTATAGTTTAAAATATCAAACTTCATATCTGTATATTGCTTAGCCCGATCAACAGCATCATCAATCGCATCAATCACAATATTATTAACCCGTTGATCTGTATACTGCTTGGATTCATCAAGAATAATCTTCATCTGTTCTTTAGTATAATCATGAAGTTGACCACCATTTACAGCCTCTTTCGAGCCTTTTTCAATTTTACCATCAGCTACATTATCAATCAGAACAGGTTCACTGGCATCCCCCCCCGCTAATGTGATTTTATTGGTTTTTTTGCCGTTTTCATCTCTATCATAACGAACAGCATCCTCTTCAATGCCGTCAACTCTATTATTGATGTTATCAACTTTGGCATCAATATTGATAACTGTATCACCAATATCAGCAATCGTATTGGAAATGGTATCAACTCTGTTGGTAAGATGTTTCACATCTTTTTCGACACCAGTGACACGTTCATTGGTTTCCCAAAGTTGCCCACCATTGACGGCATCTTTCGAGCCTTTTTCAACTTTACCATCGGCTACATTGATAATCTTACTTGGTTGACCATCATGGTTAGCGTCATAGGCTCCTTTCTCCTTATTCCAGTGTAGAACATCTGAATCAACCTTGTTGATGACATCATTAATACGGTTATTTATGTTTACCATACCGCCATTAACACCACCAAAAGCATCAGCGACATTATGGTGCTCTTTCTCAACAGTCGTACCATCAGCATTGACTTGAACAATCTTAAAAGTAGGATCTGTCCATTTGCCATTCTCATATTTGGCACCGCCACCGAAATAATTCGCAAGTTGGTTATTCATGGAATAAAGTTGGTTGCCCGTAATGGCATCTGTTGAACCTTGAGCAATCTCACCATCTAAAAGATACTTCAATTTGCTGTTTGTTTTCTTACCATCTTTTTCATGACGTGCCACAAATGCTTCTTCCTCATCATCCCACAGTAAAGCATCTTTAGAGAAATCTTCAATTTTCTGGTTAAACTCATTGGATACATTCGTTAAACGTTGATTCACATCTTGAACATTTTTATCAAGACCTGTTAAAGCATCACCAACATTGTAAAAATTAGCCTTCCCTACTTCACCACCTACAATAGCGGATAAAGTATATTTCAGCCCTTCAAAAGCACCGTTAATGAACTTTGCACCACCACCAAAAAACTTTGCAATATCTGCTGATATTTTATTAATCTGACTACCATTGATTGCATCGTTGGAATTTTCAGAAATGCTACCATCTTTTACGTTATGAAGAGCAACTGGTCCGTTGTTCTTATCGCCGCCCAAAGTTACACTACCATAATTAACACTATTATCGTCATTCTTATCATAGAGAACCGCAGCAGCAGTTACTGTCTCAATATCTTTAGAAATCTTATTTATGCTTTTATCAAGTTGGTCTTTGTTAACAGCTTCATCACCATTTTCTGCCTCCCGCACGCCAGAAATTTTACGTCCTGAACCACCAACACCTGCAATATTGATCTCAGTACCAGCGGTATCCTTACCAATAGTAATAATACCTGATGCACCTCCATCTTGCTTAACAAGACTATTTTTTACCACATCGGAAATCTTATTATCAATATTTGTGATAGAAGTATTAACACCTGTAAACGCTTCCGTAACATTATGATAGGTCTTCCCCTGAATAAGGAAAGCTGGTTCTACACCATTCAGTACATCTGTACTACCCCCAAAATATTTCGATGTATTTTGAGCGACTGTTTTAAGATTATCAGTAACAGTTGTAACCTTCTCATTCGTAGCAAAAAGTTGTGAACCATTTACTGCTTCAGTAGATGTTCGAGAAAGTTCTCCATCTTTTACACCGGAAAGTGTTCTTTCTTGCTTATCTTTATTTACAAGGCTGATTTCAGTACCACCGGTTGCTTTACCCACAGTAATAAGACCATCTTCTCCCTCCTGCTTTACAAGGCTATTTTCTGTTACATTGTTAATCTGATTATAGATATCCGTAATAGAACTATCAACACCTTCAAAAGCATCAGCAACATTCGTATACCTATTCTCAACAATATTACCATCAGGATCGTTACGAGAAACTTTGAATACAGGCCCCGTCCATTCTCCATTCTCATATTTAGCACCACCGCCAAAATAATTCGCAATCTTATCGCCCATCTTATAAAGTTGAGAACCATTTATTGCATCTGTTGAATCTCCTGAAATATCGCCATCCGCAAGGAACTTAATCTTACTATCTGTCTTCTGTCCATCTTTTTCATGAAGTGCAACAAATGCACTCTCAGAACTGCTCCACAATAAAGCATCTTTAGAGAGACCCTGAATTTCCTCAGTAAAATTATTGACTACATGTGTTAAACGACTATTCACATTTTTGACATTCGCATCAAGCCCAGTCAAAGCATCACCAACATTTTCAAAGGTTTTCTGTTCTACCTTACCATCTGCAGAAACGGTAGATAAATTATACTGTGGTCCAACAAACACACCATTTTCAAATGAAGTACCACCACCAAAGAATTTTGCAATATCTCCAGAGATTGTATTAATTTGACTACCATTTACAGCTTCCATGGAGTCTTTGGAAATTTCACCATTTTTTACACCTGCAATGGTTCGCTCTCCCTCAGTACCTGTAATATCAATTTTCGTACCGCCTTTTTCAGCACCAATAGTGATAAGCTTCTGATCTTCTTTCCATTTAACAAGACTATTTTCTGTTACATTATTAATCTGACTATAAATATCTGTGATAGAAGTATCAACAGCAGCGAAAGCATCCGTTACATTGTCGTGTTTTGTATTCTGAACCATAAAAGTTGGTTTGATACCATTAAGTATATCTGTCTCCTCACCACCAAAAAAATCCACTATATTAGTAATATAATTAAACAGTTGATGGCCATTTATTGCTTCTGTTGAATCGGAACTGACTTTTCCAACTGCAACGCCAGAAATAATTCGATCCTTGCCTTCAGAGTTCGCAATATTGATTTCGATACCTTCTTTTTCAGCACCAATGGTAATATTTTTTTTACTTTTACTCCATTTAACAAGACTATTGTCTTCTATCTCAAACTTCATTTTATATAATTGTGAAAGATTAACAGCATCATGCTCATTGCTACCATCTGCGACTCCTGTAATTTTTGTATTGGCGGCATGAATACCACCCTTGGTCATTCTTGGGCCATCTTTGATCATGAAACCGGCATTACTCATTCTGCTGTCCCCTGTTTCTACACGACCAACTTTAATATATTCGCTTAAATCAAACTTTACTTCATTGTTATCACCTTTGGTAATTTTTATATTTGTGTTCTCACTCTCATTATTATCATCGTCTTTATGCTTAACTGCAACAAACTTTACTGTACTTCCTGCTTCAACATCTGTAGCTTCTTCATCTTCAACAGCAAGTTTCCAGCCCGTTTCCATCCCCGCTGTAAAGTCTTTCAGCTGTTTATAATTTACTGCATCAGTATCATCAGTACCAGCTTTCACTTTTGTAATCTTTTTGCCACCAGCATCAATACCTTTCATAGTTATGCTTGGACCACCATCAACAAACTTAAAGCCATCGTTGCTCATAATGCTGTTGCCTGTCGTGACACTCGTGAGCTTAAGAGTATCATTCAAAGAAAATGTAACTTTATTACTGTCTTTTGCAATTTTTATATTTTTGCTACCATCTTCATTTTCACCAGCAACAAAATCTACTGTACTCCCAGCTTTAACATCTGTAGCATTGTTACCATCAACAGAAAGTTTCCAGCCATTTTCTGCAAGTGTCCTTACCTCTTTCAGCTGTTCATAATTTACAGCATCAGTATTGCCTTCTGCCTTAGCTACTCCTGTAATTTTTTTATCACCAGCATTAATACCATTCAAAGTTATGCTTGGTCCATTACCATCAATAAACTTAAAGCCCTCATCACTCATAATGCTGTTGCCTGTCGTGACACTCGTAAGCTTAAGGTTATCATTCAAAGAAAATGTAACTTTATTACTGTCTTTTGCAATCTTTATATTTTTGCTTCCGTCCTCACCCGCATCCGCAACAAGATCTACTGTACTCCCAGCTTTAACATCTGTAGCATTGTTCCCATCAACAGAAAGTTTCCAGCCTGCTTCAGCAAGTGTTCTTACCTCCGTCAACTGCTTATAATTTACAGCATCAGTATCTTCTTCCCCTGCCGCTACCCCTTTAATCGTTTTATTACCAGCATGAATGCCATTAACAGTTATGCTCGGCCCCTCATCACCGTCAAATCTAAAGCCAGCAGCATCCATAATGCTGTCTCCTGCTGTGACAGTCATTACCTGAATATCATCAGCTAGATCAAATGTGACATTGTGATCATTATCTTTTTCGATCTTGATATTTTTTGTACCTTTATTGTCAACTGACTGAAAATTTACTGTACCATTTGGACCAATAGCCGTAGCATTTCCACCGTTAACAGCAAGCTGCCAACTCGTTTTGTTCGCGTTTTTCACCTCTTGCAACTGTTTATAATTCACTGCATCGTTAGGTTCAGACCCATCTGCTACGTTTGTGATCTTTTGCTTGGCTGCATCAATACCATCAATAGTCATGCTTGGACCATCATTACCATTAATAAAAAAGCCGTCTACAGTCATGCGTGAACCGCTTTCACCGTTAACAAAAAAGCCATCATCACTCATCGTGCTTTGGCCTGTGGTGACTTGCGTCAATTTAAGATGATCATTTAAAGTAAATTCAATTTTATGCTTATTATCTGCAGTGTTTTTTGCAATCTTTAAGTTGTCTTTTCCCGCTTCTTTTTCACTTTTCACTGAAAAATCTACAGTATTGCCTGAATTCACATCTGTCGGATCGGTATCGTTAGCAGAAAGTTTCCACCCCCCTCCCCCTGCTATGATATCTTTCATAGCTTTTAGTTGCGCCACGTTTACCGCATCAGTATCTTCACTTCCAGCTGCAACCCCTGTAATTTGTCGTGTTAACGTACCATTACCACGACCGCCAACTTCACCAACGCTAAAAGCGCCTGTGGTGCTCTTCCATGCTATACTGGTTTTTGTTGTCCCTTTACCTGTTGCAGGATCATAACCAGCAACCCCCTTCTCTCTATCAGAGATAGCCCCACCACCTACAGCAACACCATCTCTAACAAGCACTTGCGAATTTACACCAATGGCAACCGAATCTTCCTTTTCAGCATAAGCTTGCGTACCTATAGCAATCGCATTTTCAGCATTCGCGATTACTTTTCTGTTAGGATCATTTTCTTCGGTTCTGTCAGAGCGCCTGCCCCCTATTGCAATAGCACCTGAAGCTTTAGCTTCAGCATCTGTACCTATAGCAATCGTATAACTCTTTTCTGCCTTTACCTTTGTACCTAAAGCAATGCTATTTGTACCTAATGCAGTTGCAAGCCCTCCAATAGAAACTGAAGATTTGCCCGATGCTTCTGAGCCTACACCCATAGCAACACTTGCTATACCACTTGCAAGTGCGGAAACACCAAAAGCTTGTGCACCCCCTGCCTTTGCTGTCGCACCTGCACCAAATACGGTTGAATAATTACCCGTCGCTGCAGATCCACAACCCGTTGCAAAAGAATAAACACCGTAAGCCTCAGGCATAGCATTAATGATACCACTAGTGTTTGTTCCCATATAAGTAGCATTGTTGGTTAGAATCCCAGCGCCTTGCCAAGTAACCTTTTCAGTGGTCGTGCCATAAGGTTTACGACCATTAAAAACTTTCTCACCAATAAATCGCTCATATTGTTCTTGTGCGGTTATTCGTTGATTATCGGAAATTCCCTGCTGTTGTTTGCCGCCACGACCAATAACATTGTCTGCACCACAGTAGTCATCATCACCAGCAAAAACAACACTCCCATGACTACCGTGTGCATATACAACACCAGTACCAGGTGTACTTTGACTCGTCCCTCCTACTATCGCAAGATTCGCCGCAAAAACAGGAGAAACACTCGATAAGAGTGTGGCCATTACCGTACTAAGAGAGACAACTTTAATTAAATTTGGTGTGGAATATTTTTTTTTCATAAGAATCTCCTCCTACAGAGTTCAACATCATCACAACGCGCGAAAACACACATGGCAAAACCCTTAGTTTGCGCATTTCAAAAACCAATAAATCAAGACAAAACCCTCCCCCTACGATACCGCTATTTTTTACGGCATCGCCCTAAAATCTTTGCAACAACATCGAATCTAGAAAAGTCCCCAACCCTTTTAGCTAGAGGGATTCAAGCTAAAAAATAAATAAAAACACAAAACTTTGAAAATATACTGTTATCTCCATTCAAAAATACTGCGATTTATCTCTTAACAAAAATAGTTTCACTAAAGAGCAATTCTACTTTTCAAATAAAGCGCATCAGAAGAATGGCAAGAGTGTAAAAATTATTTTTTATAAATTTATAAAAATACTTCTCAATAAATTAGCTGTTCTTATAAGCACAAATTTATGATTTTTTAACTTATAGCATAATGTAATAATGACGATTATCATGATAATCTCACTTTTTGTTGCGAGGTAAACTGTTTCAATATATTATATATCTCTTTGAAAGAAATCTGTCTTAAATATAATGATGCACGATCTGTAAAAAGTTTTAACGTGCTCATCTTATCATCTTCATAAAAAGACAAAAGCGCGCCTAATAGTCTTTCGTTCTTCTCTCTTATATATCTGTTACCCTTCTATAGGAACAAAACATCGTCATTGTATTTTCACTGTTGTATAAATTTTTTAATATCACAAACCGAAAAGAAGCTGTTTTCTAAACTCTTTCCTCTCACAGAACCCACTGTATTTTCACTGTTGTCCGTATCTTTTCTTCAACCAACAAATATTTCAGGAATGGCACTATATTAGCTTCTTTTTGAAGAAATTTTGTTTGTATCACTACTCGTCATTCTTTTTATGAACCATTTTATCTTTAATCAGAGAAATATATTGATTTATAATGATAGTTTCTCGTTTTTCAGATCGAATAAGAGACTCGAAGATCGTGAGATTTTCACATTCCAAACTTGGTTATACAGCAGAAAATCAAAAAAGTTTTATTTTTTTAAAGGCTGTTCATTCGTATCTTATGAAATTTTAGATGTGCTTTTCAGTTTCGATTTTACGCTTTAAATGTAATTTTAAAAGTGGCAAAGTGGCTTCGACTTCTTCTATATCATTGAGGTTTTGAATAAGCTCTTGCAATCTTCCATAAAGCTCTGCTGCTAATTCCGCAACATCTTCAGGAGAAAGTGTTATTTTTGCATCATGATAGGTCGTATAAACTAAATGTCCCAGCTTTTTCATCAGCCCAGTAGGAATCGCCTGCGGTTTAAAACCAGCTGCTTTCGCCTTTGCCACATCTGAAAACATCTCACCATCACCCGTTACAAGCCAATCTAATGAAACACCACAAATTTCTTGATATTTGGAGAGCGCAGAGGCTGTAGGCTCACTTATACCAGTTTCATAAGTTCCTATAGAGCCAGCAGTGATACCAAGATGTTCAGCAAACTGCTTACGCTCTGTAAAACCAAGAGCGTGACGCACTTCACGAAAACGTTTTGCCAACTCAGTTTTAGGTTTTGCTTCCGGACGAGCCAAAAAAAACACTCCAAAATCAATATAATTGTTGACTAAATAATTATATTGATTTACATCTATTGTTACTGCCCCTTAAGAAGAGCAGTTATCACATACATAACCCCACAAAAACGGATGTTACAGCATCCATTCAAGCAGGAGCGAAAATTATGACAATTACAAAAAATGCAATCGCCGTGGTATTTTTCTGAGCTGCGCCCCTGTAATATAACCTTGGAAAAACTCAAGCCTATCAGAGGCTATTTTCCAGAGTCAAAAACATTTGGACACAGGCCAATGAAAAAACTAAATGCGCCACTGCCAACTCTATCAGTTTGCATGCCAAGCCAATTCTTGCCAACTGCTTTCTCAAAAGTTGCAGTCATATTCTTTCAAAAGCAAAAAGCCTAATACGATTCTCTTCATTTCATGCTGTGTAATATACCACTGAAATCTTATTACAAAAATATGCTAATGCATTTCCCATAGGTTTTTATAAGGTAAAAAGTTTATCAATGTCTAAAAATCAATATAAAATAGGCAAAATAATTGGTATTCTACAAAAAATGAGATTATCACTCGTTATTAAAAAGTTAGACGTTTACAAACCCTGTTTGCTTATTTTATATATTAATGGCACTGATTTAGCTGTAACTGGCAATAGAGATTTCAGGGTGTTTGGTTTATCGTCAGAATACTCTTCCTCTACGCATATTAAAAGCCTTTTGGCAATGTATTTTAAATGCTATAAATTCTATAGTAAACACATTGCCATCCATATTTACAATTGGGCGCTTCAAAATCTTGGAGTAATAAAATCTTTAATAGGCTTTGATTTAAAAGCGCGTATTTTGCAGAAAATTGACAAAACCATGAGGTTCGTATACATGGCAATTTTAAGTGATGATAGTGGAGTGATACTTAAAAAAGCTGCATGGAAACCCGCAACGTTGAGGAATTAAGCATGACCTCTTTATGCGATAAAGAATTATCTGATACACTGGTTGGTCTTTATGACGACTATCAACGCGGTTTCGACATTGGAGAAGAGCTTAAACTGTGCGTGGATTTGGCGTTATCTCTTGAATTGGAACTCAGTATTCACCGTTTAAGTGAAACAGATGCTGTTTTAAAAAAAGAGATTGTGCAAACCTTGCATCGTCGTAGAAATACTCATTCCAATGAAGATGAAATTGATACAATTTTTCATATGGATTTTGAAAAATAAAAATAATACAATACTCTCCCCATATGATACGATATTACCTCATTGCTTTACTTTCTACTACGCTTAGACAAAAAACTTTCAAGAAGATTTAAAGTGTTACGTTTTCGTCTTCTTAACAGCAGTGAGGTGAATTAAAGAAACGCATCAATTCTTTTAGATCATTATCAAAAAGTAAAGGGTATTCTCTAGCATACATCAATTTATGCTTTATTCATTAAGCACCAACTTTTCATTTTCTCAACTCTCCTTTAAAAGCAAAATGTGAAATGTACTGCAGCGTAAATATTTATAAAATAGCGTATGTTGACCACACTTAAATGTAATTTATTGTTTTTCATGTTTATAAAACAGCACTATGAGTATTCCAACAAACGCAACAATGCTTTGAAAAAAATATATCGATTGAGGTGATATGCTACTGTTATCGCTTGCCATAATGAGATAGACTCCGAGGATCAAGCATCCAGAGATACCATTAAAACTTGCCTGCAATCTTCCTTGGTATTCAGGATCACAAGAGAGTTGTGATAAAGAAATCGAAAGAGCCCAACTCGAAAGTCCAAATCCAATCATAAAGTAAACAGGAAAAACAACAAAATTGTGTGTATTAACAGATAGAATAGCAAGGCCAATAGCCATAAAAGCTAATAAAATGGCTAATGTTTTCCTTATGGATAAAACTTTACAAAGAAGTGGTGAAAAAAACGCACCTGTCAATACACCCATAGAATAAAGCACCTCAAATATTGCAAAGGTCCTGTTATCCGCATGTAAAACCTCTTGTATATAAGGAACGAGAATAACAGGAATGGTCATCAAAAGAGTCATAATAATCATCTGGCTTATATAAGGTACAACAAGAGCTGGATTCTGTTTAAAATAATGAAGGGATGCTGTATAATTTTCCCACCAATTTTGCTGGTTTTGTTTTTTAGATCTTCGGTTTTTAGGTACCTTCATTGCAAAATTAAATAAACCAGCAATGATAAAGAATATACCACCTATTAGAAGAGTTCCTTTTGTTCCTGCATAGGACAGTATAAATCCACTTAAGCCCATACCTACGATAGTGCCAAGTTCATAAACCATATCGATGGTTGCATTTGCATTGATGAGCTGTTCCTTCAGCACAATACTTTGAATTAAAGAAATAGCTGATGGCATATAAAAAGGGATAAAAATACCCAAAAGAGCAGATAAGACCATCAATTCAATTTCTATACCAAAATGCCAAAGCATTACCCAGCTTACAATTACCAAACCTCTCACAAGATTTGAAATAATAATCTGCGTTTTACGATTATATTTATCTGCCAATATGCCAAAAATAGGCGCAAAAATAATGCCAGGCGTCCAAAGAAAAAGCATCATCAACGCTACACCACGGATTGAGCCCGTCTGATTGTAAGCGAGCCATGACAATGTAATATAATTTAGTCCACTTCCAAATGTAGCAAATAAGCCGCTCAAAGTAAAATAGAGAAAAGTTCTATTTTCAAATAAAGCAATGCGTTCCTTCAAATTTGAAGTGAACATAAATTATCCTCTAAAATGAATACCAGTCGATATGCATGATACATCCTGTTTAAAAACAGGCATTCTTACAATTTTTATTTTAGATCATTAAATTTAAGAAAGCAAAATTTCTTTTTTGAGGCTTTTACAATCTTTGTGCTGTTTTATGATTAATTCTTCTATGAAAACGGAACATTTATGGACAAAAACAAAATTAATATTTTATGTGCGTTTTATTCAGAAGCTACACCTTTATACATCTGTGAAACAATTTTACGGTATGGAAGCTTCACTCACATTATTGTCCTTATTATTCTGTGCACTAAAATATGCTCGAGTATATTCCTCCATGTCGTTCTTCTATCACCACACTTCGTCTCTAAAAGAATAAACATACTATTATCCTCACAATAAATATTGCTAACTTTTCTACTCCCCTTCTCTAAATCTTTTAAAACAAGCCCATTACAGTTAGTTTTCTAATTAAAATATATAACGTGATATTTTTCCTGAGCAGTTGCAATCACATCTCTAAAGTTTCAGATTTAGAGTAAGAATACATAAAGGAGGATTTATCGTGGATAAATTGATTAATAAATGATTTTATTCATAATCAAAAAAACTTATCTATATGATGTCGTATTTGATGATGAATTAAAGAAACAGGAGTAGTTCCATCAATTGTTATAAACCGCTCATCTATTTCCGATAAAACTTTGTATACTTTGTAAATTTTTTCAATAAAAGAGAGTTTTTCTTCGTATTTTAAGTTTAAACCATCCCTTTTCTGCAACCGTTCCAGTATAGTAATGGGCGGTAAATGAAGATAAAATGTAATATGAGGTCTTGGAATAGATTGATTTAATTTAACGACACTTTCAACAGAAAGCTCTCGAGCATAAAAATAAGCAAGACTAGAATAAACATATCGATCGCTAATTAATAAATTTTGCGATGACGTTAAGGAAGGTTCAATAATTTCAAGCGTATGTTTGCGTCTATCTGCCTTGCTAAGAGTGCTAAAAGCAACGGATCAATTGCTTTTCCATTATCTAAGTAATCTCTAATTTCTGGATTATTTCTATACCAATAACTGGGTTGAAAAGTTTGTATTATATGTTTTTCTGTTGAGTAATGGCGTGCAATTTCTTTTGTTTGTGTTGTCTTACCACTCCCATCAAACCCGCATAAGACAATAAAAGAACCAGAAAATTTCTTTGAAGACCACATGGAGTTATAAACTTTTTTATCAAGATACATTTTGTCTATATACTTTCCATAAGTTAAATTGTTTTATATCTGAAATCTCTTAATGTTTAATAAGGTGTTTTTTAACTCGTCTCTAAACAGAAAAACACAATACTCCCGCATTTTGTATAACTTATTAACTTTATGATAAATGGCGGTATATAGACTTAGTTTTAAGATAATGTTATATTTTAGACAACTTAAAATGAGATTAAGTATTTGTAAAAAATATATTTTTTTGTTCACACTCCATAACCTGTCATTTTTTGACGAATTCTAGTAGAGTTTCTGAGGATTACTCCTATAGCGTCGTGTAAGTGTATAGAAATGAGTTCGATCTCAGTATATTATTGTCCCTTAAGAGCTGCTACTAGATTGCGCTCCATAGGAAGATAATGAAATCAACTCTATCTTTTCTCAAACCACTGCCCTCGCTATAAGCATTTGATATCCGATCCCGTCAAAAAGCAGCAGAGCAATTCTTGGAAAACATCGCTGAGATATTGAAATATGCCTAGCAAAAGCGTTTGAATCAAATGTTTCACTATATTTTTCGGTATATTCATAAACTGAAACTAAGAATATTATAATAAGACCTCAAACAACGACGACGCCCAAATCAGCCGTAATAAAGCCTCCTAAAACTGAACCAATAATACCTTCTCCCTATAAAAAGACTACTATGTAAAGGCTTTAATACAATACCTTAGCGCTAATGCCATAAATGTTTCTGATAGATAACGAAGTTTATTGTCACAACAACATCTAACAACGGTCAATAGAAAAACCTAAACCTTGAGTATAAATGGAGGAAATCTTAAGAGTGCAAACACAGCCCTCCCAAGAACATAGCTATACTGGTCATTTAGCGAAGAAACTCCTCATTGGAAAAGCAACTCACAAGAGATACAGTAAAAATACCAACCGCCTCCGCTCTCAGTTTCTCCAAAATTAGCTATCGCTATGAGAAACGTTATCGTTCAAATCTGTATCATGCTTCTATCGAAAAAACTTGACATGCCTAACAACATATATATTAGCTTTTTGTAAAAATGTATAATTTATAGCATGTGTATTTAACATGGGGGGATAATGTGCACAAACAACTGATGTTTCGGTTTTATGGGCTTGTTGTCCTGCTGTATCTTTCTGATATGGTTTTATTTTTAAGTAATCTTTGGAATGCTTATCGCATAACATCCTCATCGGTTTTCCTGGGCGTAACCATGGCTTTGGGCACCCTTATGCCCTATCTTTTGAAAAAAAGCGGTCTTGTGCGCATTAAAGCCTCATTGCGGTTGGTCGATTTATACAAAAGGCGGATCATTATCTATAGCCTTCTTTTATTGATTGCTCTTTTCCATTACGCTGATTCCCCCTTTGGTTTTATCGCTGTCTCTATCTCTATCGGCTATCTCTCTTTGATTACCTTAAGCACACTCGAGACTTATAATACTAAACTAGCACTTAGTGGTTATATTAGCGCCCAAAAGGCTTCCCGCATTATGCAAACAGTGGTGCAAATTGGCGCATTTTTGGGAGCAGCACTAAGTGGTTATCTCTTAGAAGCGACCAGCCCTCGAGGGGCAGCGGCTGAAATCGGTTATAATGGTTTGATTGTGACACTTTGTGTGTTTGACATCATTATAAGCCTTATAGCCGGATATATTATATTTTGCGATGAATACAACGCTACAGATACCACAGCACTTGCAACTGGTAAGAAGCCAGCACCTACACCGCAAGCGGATGGACTCTCCCGTGAGCTTAAACTTTTATGCGTCTGCATAGGACTTATTGGCTTTCATATTTGCGCTTATAATACGCTGGCAACCATTCTTTTTCAGAGTGTGAAAAATTTTGGCTCTGAATACTATGGGCTTTGCAGTGCGGTTGCGGGCATGGGCGCTTTTTTGGCTGCTTTTATCAAAATCCCTCGTTTTGAATTTATTCTCCCAGCCCTTATGTTGAGCGTAGCTGATCTTATTTTTAGCACCACACAATCGCCCTATTTGGCTGTGGTCTTTTGCTTTTTTATTGGCTTTTCAATGAATACCATGCGAATTAATGCCCGCAAACATACGATTGAAGCGACCAAAACAGAGGCTCAAGCAGAGCTGGTGGGAAGCTATAGCGGCATGCTTTATACTCTCTCCCAGTCGGCAGGTTATGTCATTCTTGGTCTTCTTACAAGCTCTGCCCTTATGGGTCCTCAAGCAGCTGTTTATCTTCTGCCCCTTATAGGGCTAATAATCTTTATTTATGTTCTTTTCCTTTTATCACAGCGGAACAAAGTATGAGAAAACCTATTCTTATTGTCGACCCTTTCTCCACGGGTGCCCTCTATGGCCCTGCTTTGCAAAAATTAGGCTATGCTTGTTATGGTGTTGTCTCTCAACAAGCTCCTTTTTCACACTTTATGCTTTCTTATCAGGGAAAGGGCATGGCAGAAGCGAAGCTTCATAGTGTAGATGAGATAAAGAAACGCTTTCCTATCGGCACGATAGAGGCTGTAATAGCGGGTGCCGAAAGAGGTATCTATTGTGCAGAGCAATTGGCGGCTTATTATGGTTGTCTTGGGAATAACCCCTTGACTACCGATTGGCGACGGAAAAAAGCAGCGATGCAAAAACGTCTTTGTGAAAATGGTTTATCTTACATCCGATCAAAGATTCTTACAAAAAACGATTGTACTCTCGATGGTTTTGAAAGCCACAGCGGCTATGTGGTAAAGCCAAATGATTCTGCAGGGAGTGATGGTGTTTTGTTTTTCTCTAATCTTGAGGAAGTAGTAACGTGGGCCTCTGAAATCGACTGGAAGAAAAAAAATATTTTTGGCGCACCTAACGAGGCCTATTTGCTTCAAGAAAGATTGGAGGGAGAGGAATACATCGTCGATGCCGTTGTAAAGGGAGAGGCTATAAAAATATGTAGTTTGTCACGATATAAAAAAGGTATTCATAATGGAAGTACTTTTGTTTATGAAACGCTTGATGTACTTGATTCTCAAGATCCCTCTTATGCCCCTCTTATCTCTTATGCAAAACAATGCATTCGCGCGCTGGGGATTGAATATGGACCTGCGCATATGGAAATCATGCAAACAGCTCGTGGTCCAGTGATGATCGAAGTAGGAGCCCGCCTCCACGGAGGAATTGCACCCACCTTGTTCGCGCATTGCTATGAAGATGGTTTACTTGAAAGCTCCGTTAACCTTATTGCAGGCGTGTTTTCGCAAACCCCAAGTCGCTTTAAGAAAAAAGGGCGTATTATCTTCCTTATCAACGAGATCGACGGTCATATTATAAAAGATGTTAACGTATGGCGGCAAAAGCTTCATTCTTGGGAAAATGTGGTTCATTTTACGCTTTTTTTTAAAGAAAACGAGCCCCTCCCCCTAACCATCGATTTAAATACCTGCCCAGCTATTATAGCAATTTGGGGACACAATGATGATGAATTATCAGCTTTGGAGAGGATCATTCGTAGCAATTTCCTATAAAATACAGCAAGGGGAGAAAAACATGGATTCAGAAGCGCAATCAATTGAAAATATAGACAAATATTAAAAATGGAAGCAAGTCATTTTTAAAGAATTCAATGCAACCATGAATAACACAATTAGGCCTTTTCTGCCTATTCGGTGTAAATGGATACTCAAAAAATATGCTTAGATTTGGGTTCTACAACAAGCTGACCTCAAAAAATATAATGGAAGACATGATAACTTATTGCGATAATTATAAAAGTTTTGGAAAGAACACATCTTTTGTTGCATTCGAGAAGCCGACCCCATACAAAGTATCGAAGTTTATAGAGAAAAATTCTGGTCTACACTTAAAAATTTGCGAGATTTTGACAACCGAGAATGACCTAAGTATATACAAAAAATATGTACAATCGTCTATGGGAGTTCTGCTTTCATGGCGAACCTATGTTTATAGTTTGCAATATCCCGTCTCATATAAACAGAATTAAGTAAGTTCTATATTTATGTTAACTTTCCAGCTTAAGTGTTTTTTCTAAGTCTTCTCTCTACAGAACAAAATGTATTCTCGTTGTAGGAAAAAGGCCTGAACCTTTTGATATTATCACAAAATCTCCTTTTTTAAGAAAATATAGCAAACTCCAAAATAGAGAATGGACGCAATATTTTCTGCAAGGCAACACTATTGAATCCCTACCTTGCTCATATCATCTAATGAAACACGATAATGACTAAGTTTTCTAAAATTAAATTAAATAAAAATATTTATGATATATTAAAATGATACTGCCAAAACAAGGCTCGATAGAGATTCAAAGGGATTTTCCAAAAAATACATAGCACTCCGTATAATGCAGTGTGTATGTATAAAACTTCTCAGGATGATCGTGTTAATAGCAATGTTTAGGGGGGCCTTTTTGGGAAAGATTGTACAGAAATTATGAGTATCTCTAGGAGAAAAAACGCTGATTTTTAGAACAGAGAGAAACATTGATTATAACAGTTTATTAGGCTAAACGCAGAATATTCTCCTAATAATGGATGGTTAAATTATAACGGGATAGGTTTTTGATAATCATAAAGAAAAAGGTAGAGAGCGTGTTTCTTTTAGTTAAGAAAGAGTGTTGCTCATTTTTTTTCTAAAAGTAAGCAAATTCAAAGATAATTTTTTGTTCTTGTAGTGGTGAGAAAATAATTGTCGAAGTCAGTGAAGGGGAGATTCCAATAGATTGTTACAAAGTTTAATAAAAGTTGGAATACTTAAAAATTCTTAGTTCCTATGATGATTTAAGAATACCAGATTAGGATATGGAGAATTCAAGAGCTCAAAACTTTGTGATAATATTGGTTTAGAATTACATCTTGTTCATTCAGACGAGATGAGCCAATTATTATATGTCACAGAGACATATGGGTGGAAAATTTAAAAAAAGCTTATCCAGAATCTGACTTAAAGGTTATTGGAACTTTAGTAGTAAGATTGGCTTGGTCTCATGTTGCTCAAAAATTAGCAACCAATCTTGTTGTGACTAGACTAAATTTGGAAGATCTGCTCACTGAGCGTTTTTATAATATTATGAAATGATAAAAATATTAATATCTCTTCTTGTCTCGGACATGAAGCCGGTGCTATTTGTATTTATTATCCGTTGCACCATTGTCCGAAATATATTTTAAGTGGTTGTCACTTGAAATATGCCTTGGAAAATTATTTGGCAAGAGAGCGTACCTATATGTATTGGAAAGTAATTTCCTATTATTTATCTCAATCTATAGGTACAACGTTACCAAGTATAGAATTCATGCTGACAGATGACTTTCAAAAAATAAGTGCCTATAACGCATTTGAACTAAACTTTTATGAAAAATTCGGATTAAGTACCGAGCTACATTTGACAACAGAGGAAATCACAAAATGGTTTAGTGCTCTGTCTGGGATCATAAAAAATGTTGCGTAATTCCGTCTTTCTTATGATTTTGATTGGAAGTTTGACAAGTTTCTGTACGAGTGGTGTATTATCTATCGGCCTTTCTTTATTACAATTCCAAGATACAACTGGAGAAGCATCTGCTGCTTTAAATGTCGTTAATTTAATCGCAATTGGAATTGCTGGCTTATGTTTGGGAAATGTGTTGGTGCACTATCAAGGCTTTATAATTGGGTTTTATAGCCAAATTATTTGCGCTTGTTTATTGTCTTTCTTATTATTCATAAACAACTCAATGCTTATTTTATTTGTGTTTTTCTTACTCGCTCTCTTGATGGGGGCTGATAACCCAAATAACAATAGTGCCTTGAATCAGCTGGTTCCAGCTCCCAAACAAAAAGCTGGAATTTTTGCATTTTACACTAGTTGCTGTCAGTTTTTTGTTATTATATCCCCATTGCTTATATATTTTATAATTGCGCATTTGGGGCACAAAATAGCCATAGCCTTTATTGTATTTATCTATCTTTTGAATGCCTGCTTATGGTTTCGTATAAAGTCTATACAACAACTAAACAGAGCAAAAGAGCTATTAAAAAAGCCATCTCAAAAAGCTTATGGAGTTGGGTTCAGGTGCCTTTGGCGGATTTCTGCGTTGCGTTTTTTAACGATTAATCGTATTTTGAATAATTCTCTCTATACGGGGCCTATTGTTTTATTGCCACTTGTTCTTGCTTCTATAACATCAGATAATATAAAATTTACAGCTATTCAAAATTCTATTTTTGCTTTGTCAGCACTGGGTTTTGTGATCAATGGTCTTATCTCATCTTATTATTTACGGAAATTTCCATCTTTAATTCGTTTTTTTGTATGGGGGGCACCGGCTTTTGCCGTGATCGCAATCTCTTTTGTTTTATATTTAAATTTTACTCAATATTCCCTTTATATTATGGGTTTTTTATTAGGTATTGGGCAATTTTATTTTAGGATATCGGGAATAACAATTGGACAAGCTATCACACCTAGTGAAAATTTAGCCGAGGTGATTTTGGCAGGCGATGCCAGTGTACGCATCATAACAGCTTTATTTTCTATTGTGCTTTTATATGCAGGAAATTTTTTTTCATTTTCTATATTATACATCCTATGTGTATTTATAGGCTTTTGCGCCCCTTTATTTATTTTGCACGGACTATCTATTTACATACAAAGCTTAAAGATAAAAGAAAGCGCCACATGAATGATATTCAATTATTACGTCAGCCTTTTTTTGATTATCGTATAGATAAAATTTTGTACAAATATTCATGACATTAATTTTAAATAAGCACATTGCGTGAGAAAAGCTGAGGTGTTCGTTACCTCTCATGTGGATAAAACGCATTTAGCCCGTTAAGCAACGAAATTGCAAATAGCACTATGATCACCATTAATTCTAAAAGCTCTACCAGAAGTTAGTGATAATGGCAAAAATCCTTTAATGATATTTGAAGAGATCGTTTATGCTAGATCAGGTTATCTCAAGATCGAGAGGAGAGGAGCTTAAAAAGTGTAAAATTCATGGAAATTCAACAACAATTTCTAGTTGTACATAATGACAGGTATAGATTGGCGCGAACTGGTCAATTGCAACAGCAAAAAATCCTGCAAATGCTGAGCTTTTTAAACTATGTCATATCAAGCATATGAAAGTTCGTTTTAAATTAATGGCGGGGTATTGACCCCCTTTGGGTTCGAATCCTCTACACCTACCATTGAGTTGCAACAATAATCGTCCTGAAAGATAACAAAATCAAGGTTTTTGTTGCTACGGTACTGAGGGTTTGCATTTCAAATACTGGGTAGCATGAACCCTTTAATGCAGATTACTACGGTACTATACCGAGGGTTCGAATCCTGCCTTGCCTTCATTGGAAACGGATAATCGCCGCAAAATATACGGTGATTAAGCCAGTTATTCACCGCAACGTGCTGTAGCTATTGCTGTCTTAATAATCGGAGCAACAGAATCTTTAGATATATTTCTGTCAGAGCAATATTTAGAATTAAGCCATTCAAGCAAAGGCTTTTGTCCCTTGCTTGAATTACATCCACAACAACAGAGCGCTATATTTTCCCGTGTGATTATGGATGCGTCATTAATGATATGCTCCCAACTTGCCGCCGTTTTTCTGGAAACGTTTACTGGCGTAAATTCTGACCTGCAATAGACGCAAATCTTATCACGATCCCGCACTTCTTTTTCCAACCAATCAGGAATGTTCCAGTTATTAGCCAAGGTTACTTCTCCTCGGAATTTGTTGCGTATCTCCAGAGGCTGCATACTCATCCAGCCAGCAGAATGTGTTGACCAGTTTCATCTGCTCTACAGAGTCGCATGGGATTTCCAGCAATTTTGGATTAGCGATCACGACCGCCAAACACTGTGCGCGTGACACGGCAACATTCAAACGGTTCTTGCTGTAGAGAAACTCAATGTTGCGCAGCAGATCTTCGGCGCTGGATGTCACCATAGAAATCAGCACGATCGGCGCTTCTTGGCCTTGGAACTTATCAACGGTGCCGATCTTAGCATTGTCCAGCAGGATGGAGCGCAGATAATTGACCTGCACATTATATGGCGTGACCACAAGAATATCGTCCTCGGTGGATCGGGCGGATGCCATTACGGTCGGTAAACTCTTGGCCAAGCAAGGCATCATATTTGATTTTGATGATCTCGCCTTCCTCAACGCTTTTTTGTGAGCAGCCTTCATGCTCTGCCAGGATCATGACAATCCCTGCATTGGGCAGATCAACGCCTTGCAGATTCAGGCCGCGCTCAGCAGTGCTTTCATGAGCAGTCAGGCGACCATCATAAAAGGCATCAGAAATAAACTGGCAGATGCTTGGACGCATATGGCGTGTCTGGCCAAGGAAGATGCCGCGCTCAGCCAGAATAGTGGAATAATTGCCCAACAAGAATTCCAGCACTGACAATCCAGCCTCGCCCGGATGAGTGCCTTGGATAGGCTGACCAAGCTGCATTTGATCTCCTACCAGAATGATATTCTTGGTCGCCGTGGCCATCGCCACCACATTGGCGGTCGCAACTTGTCTGGCCTCATCAATAAACAGGTAATCCAGCTAACCATCAAAGTACGGGCTGGCAAATGTCCATGCGGTATCCGCAAACAGATCAGTGCCAAGGCTCATATTCTCGATCTTGGTTTCTGAGCGGATGAATTGCCCATCAAAAACGGTTTCATCATTACCGCTGCTGGTTTTTTTGATGCCATGGAAGTTCCCGCCTTTTTCAGCGGCAACGCTTTCCACTTTTTCCAGCAAGTTGTGAATGGCCTTGTGCGAGTTGGAGGTAACGCCGATTTTCTTGCCGCGTTTGATCAGGTCCACAATGATATGGCTGCTGGTATAAGTCTTACCTGCGCCCGGTGGACCTTGGATAAAGAGATAGCTGTTATCTAATGCCGCGATGGCTTCCAGCGCATCGCCTTGCAGATCATCAGAGGTGATAACCGCTTCGCCCGACTGCTTGCCCTGAATGCGTGGTACATTTCGCGCCAGTAGTTCTGTCGCGGCATGAGTGCCTTCTGGCGCTTCCAGCACATGGTCGGCATAGCGGTAAATAGCGGAGCGGATGATCTTGCTGTCAATCGGTCCCGGTGGGCCAATTGATAGGCTTTCCGGCAATGGTTCTTTGCTGACCCCGCGCTTGATTTTGACAATGCAGGCATCTTCATCGATTTCAACAATCATGCCTGCATTTTCCATGACAGCAATATCAACGGCCTGAGCGCCGACCTTCAGCTTGTATTCCTGTGAAGGAAAGCGATAGCTGTATATCAGGGAACGCTTTTCAGGCTCGGGGCTGCCAACTTGCCGCAGGCCACCAAGGCACTCCGTATCGTCAACCAGCTCATCTTCAAATTTGTTCTGCCGTTCAAAGCTGCTCCACCATTGCGGCTTGGCTTCCCGATTATGAAACTCCAGTAGATGCGATAGCCGCTCATTGATCGGCGGTGGGTTATCCTCGATCACGCCAAGGCGGGTTTGGTAATCCTCATATTCGATTTCCCAGTCCTTGCGCTGTAGCTTTTCTTCCTCGGCATATTCCGGAAGGCCCTTAAACCACGGCGCATCTTCCGGCTTAAGTGTCAGCAGCCAATCACGCAGCAAATGCGTGGAAACGCAATCCACCTCGTTATAATCAGAAATCTCTTGCAGCAATTCATCAGCACCTGTTTCACGCCATTCGTTGTAGACGATGATGCTATCGGCGGCGGGTCGCCACAGCATTGGCACGCTTGTCCATATAGAAGGTTTCCATGTTTTTGATGGAATAGCCGGGTTCAGAGGTGCGGATGCTTTCACGCATCACCAGATACAGATCAATGAATTTCTGGTTGCGAAGCAGATTATCCAGCGGCTCTTCGCAGACCGCATAACGGCAGGCCAATCGTTTCAGGGCTGTGGTTTCATAGTGGTTGTAATGATAGATATGGGCATGTGGGTGTTTAGCAAGATGATCAGCCAGAAAGCCCATGAAGCGCTTAAAGGTCTCTTTTTCTTCTTCATGGTCATGCGCCCAGAACGGAAGGAACAGCTCCTTGCCATCTTTGAAATAATACACCCCAAACAAATACTCCAAGCCATTCGGGTAAAGCGGATCGCCTTTCATATCAAAGAACAGGTCACCATTATCCGGCACTGGCATACGAGTAAAGCCCTTGCCCGGAGGAAACGGAATGATCTCGCATTTATTCTCGCCAGTGGTGGCTTTGTGGTGTTGCAGGACAGCTTGGGAGCGCAGGCGTAAAAATACATCACGGCTCAAATCAGGGATTTTGGTGTCAGGTGCAGTGGCGGCAAGCTCTGCAACGGTGCGGATACCAGCCTTCCGTAGCTTGTCCATCTGTGAGCGCTGAATGTTGGCTACAAGGCTTAAATGGTCATCTTGCTCCCACTGCGCTTTGCAGCCATCACGCCACGGGCAGAAATTGCAATGGCCACAAGGCTCAGGATATGAGTCCGCAGGCAGGTTTTGCAGATAGCTTTCAAAGCGGCCTTTGGCGCGGGTGTAGTAATAGAAAAAGTCAGCCACGCGGAAGCTGTGTTTTTCATGGTCGCCCAGAAACAGATGCATATCAGCCGGGCGCAATCCTTGCAGGTCAGTCAGCAGCTCAGAATAGACGCAAAGCTGCATGATATGCTTGGACTCAGCCGTTCGCGCCAGTTTGGTATCCAGCACCTCATAGCTGAAATCCCCTAAGTCTGACGACGTATCGCACTTAATCAGAAAGTCAGCATCACCCCGCCAAGGCGGCACAAAGAAAACGACCTGATAAATGACATCCGCACCGGACTGCATGGCCTCCAGTGTTAGCTGGGCACGATCTTGCAGATTGCAGTCTTTAGGGATTTCAACGACGGATTTACCTTCGTCTTTAAGCTGCTGGAGATACACCGCCTCATGTTCCAAGCCTTTTTGCTGCAGTAGCTGAGCTGTAGTGCTGGCTTCGGCCTTATCCATGCTCTCGCTTAGCGCCTTCACATCAAGGAAGCTCGCATGGTGACACCCCAAAAAGGTGACCAAGTCCGATGGTGAGTAGAGAATCTGATCGTTACCGTATTGCTGCACTTACATCCCTGCCATTTTTTATCATTGTCCTTGTGCTTATGAACATTTTAGAATATTTTACATCTTAATGACCAAATTATAAGTGAGAAGGCATGTCTGACGAGCACGATATTCTGACAGTTGAGGAAGTGGCCCGTTACTTAAAAGTAACAGAACGGCACGTCTATAAACTCCTGTCAGACAGGAAGATACCCGCGTTCAAAGTTGGTGGAGCTTGGCGTTTCAAACGAGAGCAGCTCGAAAAGTGGATAGAAGAAGGCGTTAACGAACAATCAAAAGAAAAAAGAACCAACAAAGATGATTGATATTTTTAAGACAAAATACAGCGATTGGAATTCTCTTGAGAGAACGCTTGAGGCTATTGGTGACAACAAAGCTAAAGGCGATGCGTTTGAATATTTCTGTTATTTTTATTTGAAGTTCTTATCTGACTTACATCAGATTAAAGAGATATATTGCCCAATTGTTGATAACCGTCCGTTTCCAAAGCATGTTGTTGATAAGCTTCGTCTGGAGAAAACAGACTATGGCGTAGATGGAGTTTTTATCAACAACGCAGGAGACTATATCGCTTGGCAAGCCAAGTTCCGGTCTGGGCGAGCAGCACTTACATCACGCGAACTTTCAACATTTTGGGCTGAAGCAGAGTACGCTGATTACAGGTTGATTATTTCTAACACTCACATTCTGCCGAATGTAGCTCATAAAAAAACCGGGCATCTAAGTGCATTAGTTGACCGATTTACCTCTTTGGACGAAGACTTCTTTTCTTCTTTATATCAGTCTGCCATTTCTCAAAATATTCAAATTGAAAGAGATAAGAAGAGTCCTCGACCATATCAATCTGAGATACTTCAAGACATTATTTCTGGATTTTCATCAAGTGATCGAGGAAAGCTCATTGCGGCTTGTGGAATAGGAAAGACTCTCATCGCACTGTGGACCCTTGAGCATCTTCAAGCTGACAACGTAATATTTTTTGCCCCAAGCCTGCAACTTGTTAGGCAAGCACTCGAGGAGTGGTCCGCTGAGTCTTCATCGCCATTTCAGTATTTGTGCGTTTGCAGTGATCAAACAGTTGATGCAGAAGTTGATAGCAATAACATTGATATAGGCGATATTGATATACCTGTGACTACCTCAGCAGAAGCTGTACGTAATTTTATTGCCCAGCCTTCTAATAAAAAGAAGTTTATTTTTAGTACATATCAGTCTGCGGAAGTAATAAAGAATGCGCTATCCGAGAATGAAAACAGCTTTTCATTCGATATCGCTTTTTATGACGAAGCGCACAGAACTGCGGGAGTTTCAAACTCTCAGTTTAATATTGCTCTTGACGATGCTGCCATTAAAACAAAGAAAAAACTTTTTCTTACCGCTACAGAGCGCCTCGTTAGACCAAAACTAAGCTCAAAACTCGAAGAACATAATCTCTCTGTTTTTTCTATGAATGATAAAAGTATCTATGGTGATGTTTTTCACCGGCTTACTTTTGGTGAAGCAATAGAGAAAAATATTATCTCAGATTATCGCATTGTATTTACGGGAATTAGCAGTTCTGAATATAATCAACTTATAAAAAACAATGTTTATGTGACTGATGATGATAGTCATACAGAAACTGTTCAAAATATTTATAAAATAGCTTTGCTAAAGAAATCCATACAAGATCTTGGATTAACAAAGGTTATATCATTTCACTCCAAGATTTCTGAATCTCGTGATTTTGCAAATCGCTTGTCTGCTGAGAGCTCTTTTGGTGATAAAAAGACTGCTATTGCACACATCAACGGAGCCATGACTGCTCAAGATCGTGCTGAGATAATACAAAATTTTGAAGACTCAGAACTGGGCGTGATCACAAATGTTCGTTGCTTGACTGAAGGAATAGATATTCCTCTAATTGATGCTGTCTTCTTTGCTGACCCTAAAGGTTCAATGATTGACATTGTGCAGGCTGTCGGTCGTGCTGTAAGACAGAAATTTGGAGAAACAGGCAGGCTTTCGTATATAATCGTTCCTGTGTTACTCGATCAAGAAGGTGAAGATGTACTTTCTGGAGCTGGATTTGAAGCTTTATTTAATCTCATTCAAGCTATGCGAGATCAAGATGAAGCTCTTGCAGAATGGATCGATTCAATCAATTTGTCTGCTGCAAAAGGTCGAATAAAAGGTAGTAGTTCTGTTCCGGGAAAAGTAGTTATAAATCTGCCAACGGAATTGAACACTTCGGACTTTGAAGATGCGCTTTTGCTACGAATTGCAAACGTAAACAAAAACCCAACGGGTAGCATAGGTGTCGGTAGTAAACTTGGAAAAAATGAAAGAAAAGGCGACTTCACACGTATTTTTAAGACACTTTGTGACTATACACCAATAAAATTAGAAGAAAGCTTAATAACTCCTACATTTGAAATTATCACTGATAACCCTGATGCAATATACACGTCAAAAGAGATCAGAATAAACAATAACAATGTATCTCACTGTAAAAGGGTCGGCTTCCTTCATGAAGTAGAGAGAAACAAATACCAATTAAGTAAACTAGGCCTTTTGTACAAGCAAGGCCATATAAGCTTTTTAGACGCTCTTAGAAACCAGTTTCTTTTGTACAGGGAAGAACATAAAGACGGTATTCTCTTTCCATATAGGGAGGCGATTAGCTTCATGCTTGAAATAAAGAGCCTGAACTACATCCAGTTTTTGTACAGCTTATTTTCAATTCAATTCAATGATGGAAAGCCTGATTTAGAACTTGCAATATCGGTTGCCAAGGAAATAGAAGCTGCATACCCTAATATTTTGCTTACAAACGAAGCAAATAAAAATGAGATACTTAAAGACTTAAATTCAAGATATGAAAAGGCTTTTTCGTACAATAATGTATGGACAGATCGTACTACAGCTGGAAACCAGTATCGGTACCTTATGCGGCACCTAGAAATCTTTGATGAGTGCTTTACCTCAAATAAAAATATCTTCTTGATAATAAAGGAAAAAGAAGTGTTCCTAGCGTCACTCCTTGCGGAGTCAGAAAAACACATACATAAAGATTATGGAGATACGCTATGGGTGAAATAAATCAAAAAAAATATTTTAGCAAACATTTAAAGTCACTTGGTCACACTCCGATTTATAAAATGCATAAATATTTCGCGAGAAGACCTCACAATGTATTTCGTGAACTCATCGACTTTTATACGAAGGAAGGTCAAATAATTTTTGATCCATTTGGTGGAGGGGGCGTCACCTTAATTGAAGGGTTAACTCTTAATCGAAAAATTGTTTCGACCGATGTTAATCCGGTAGCCTCTTTCATCCAGTATTGCCAAATTTGTGACGTTGATGCCGCTAAAATTCTTTCTTATGCACTTGACCTTAAGAAAATGGTTAAAGGTCATTTTGAAGATTCTTTTACAACAGAATGCGGAGACTGTAAAAACGACAAGGCACATGTTCGTTGGATAGAGCATGCATATTTAATAAAGTGTCCACATTGTAGCAAAAACACGTCCTTTCGTAATGACAATAAAGCGCTTAACGATGCTGGAAAACCAAAGAATGGCATATATGTCTGCGACCATTGCAGCTCAAATATTAAAGCAGCAGACGCTCCCAGAATTTCCAGTGAAATAATTAGCTTAAGATATCGATGCAAGAAATGCGGAGCACATGATGCAAAGGAACCGTCTAGAGACGATATTGAGAAACATAAACAATATAGCGAAAACCTAGAGAAATTAAAAACTAGTTTAGGACTTCATTTTCCTGATTTTGAAATTCCGGCTGAATGGGACCGACAACAGGAAGATTGTCTTCATAGAAAAGGCTTTGTGAAATTTACGGATTTTTTCACCCCAAGAAACCTTTTGATTTCGGCGAGCTTTTTTGAAATGGCCAAGAAGCTTAAAATTCAAAAAGATATGAGTGATCCCG
Organism: Bartonella sp. CM86QHHN; assembly: GCF_042194695.1. NCBI lineage: Bacteria > Pseudomonadati > Pseudomonadota > Alphaproteobacteria > Hyphomicrobiales > Bartonellaceae > Bartonella > Bartonella sp. CM86QHHN. The sequence goes on along the minus strand of NZ_JBHIND010000051.1, from coordinate 17,888 downwards.
AGTATGATTTTTTAATATTTATATTGAGTTCATTAATCAGGTACACCAACAACATGAACTTCTCAACTTCATCTTGGATGGATGGAAGACCTGTTGCGTGGGCAAAGCATGCGTTTTGGATACCAAATCAATTTATTGAAGCCAATCCATTTGAATATTTTGACAATAGATTAAAGGCGATCAAGTCTGGCCTAAAAGATCGAGATTCTAGATTTAATTCAAAGAAAAATACTCTGAACTTCTCAGACCTTGAAAAGGGCTCTGCGGACTTCATGGTGCAATGCGTGGATTCAAAACAGGTCGATATCCCAGATGGTTCTGTCGACATGATTATAACTGATCCACCATATGGAAGTAATGTCCAATATGGTGAATTGTGTGCTTTTTGGCAGGTCTGGTTAGAAGGCAGAACTAAGTTTCCATTTCCAGAGCATAAGCTTGCCTCTGAAGCCGTTGTTCACAGAAAAACAAAAGATAAAACCTACCAGAAAGATTTTTCCGATTACTATGAACTTTTACTCGGCGTTTTTCAAAAATGTAACAGAGTATTAAAATCAGACGGTTGCTTGGTTTACACCTTTAACAATAAAGATATTAGAGCATGGTATGCCGTTATCAAAGCAACCTTGGATGCAGGATTTCATATTGAACCGGAAGGGATTTTTTACCAAGAAGCCATTCATGCTTATCGAGATACGGCGCACCTCCGTCACGATGGAACTCCACAGGGTGATTTTATTTATACATTCAGCAAGAAAAGTCTGCCTAATGAGAAAGACTATAATGGCAGTTTCAATGAATGTCTCAATGATACGATGTTAAAGCTTCAAGAAAAAGACTGCAGTGTGTCATTCGGGGAATTTTTAGTTGAGCTTTATGCTAACTCGGCCCTTTGCCTAATACGTCAGATTAAAGATGGAGCAAATATTGAGGATATCGAAAACGAATTTAGTTCGATGTCGCTAGAAAAAGCCTATGCGCGGATAGATCTAAGAACTAATCAAGAAACGGAGGGCTTAGCGGATGTTGCAGCTTGCTAAATCAGAAAATCAACCACGTTTGATATGGTCGGATTTGGAAGATACATTTTCGTCTACAGAACTCTGTAAATCTTTAGAATATCTAGAAGAAAAATATAATGTTTCAAATGAAGAATCTTTCTTTAAAAAACTAGTTAACACTTCTGTTTCAAAATTACAGCCATACCACAGGTGGGTTAGATACCGCGAAGGTTATGCAGGAGATCTTGTTAAAGAAATTTTATCCAGATACCCAAACGTTTCTGGCGGTATTGTTCTTGATCCCATGTGCGGCTCAGGTTCAACCTCTGTAGCAGCGTCAGAGCTAGGCATTTCGTCTGTCGGCCTAGACGTTAATCCTTTCGCAATATTATCTACAGAAGTCAAATCTTACGCTTTATCTACAGGTGAACTGCAGAAACTTCATAAGATAATAAATAATTGGAATAAATGTACTGACCATGAAAAATATGAATACAACGAGTATGAGGTTCAAATTAGTAAATATTTTGATCAAGGCAACTTTACTGAACTTGTTAAAATAAAGCGTCGCATTCACGAAGAATCAAATAAACGCATATTCAACATTTTGAATTTTTGTTTATTAGCAATTTTGGAGGACTGTTCTAATCGAAAACGTGATGGTAATGGGCTGGCAACAAGACCTTCACCTGTAGGCGACGTTAAAAAGCGTTTCTTGGACCAGCTGCAACTAATACTGATTGATTATGAAGAGAACCCACACAATGAGGACAGTTTAGCACGTGGCGTAGAATTTGATGCAAGAAAGTTGAGTTTAAGTGCTATATCTGGCGATCACGCTGGCTCTATTATATTTTCTCCGCCCTATGCAAATTCATTCGATTATTTTGAATCATATAAGCTGGAAATTGTTTTTGGAGAATATTCTCTACTAAGCAAACTTGGCAAATACAGGGAAAGGCTTGTACGAAACTATAGAATTAAAAAGTCTGCTGAAAAAACAACTGATATTGATTTAGTTGATACGCTGTGTGTTGAAATCGAAAAAAAGATTCCTGAAAAAGAGAGAATGACTGGCAAGCGTGACAGTCGTACACGTCTCGTGCCGGGTATGCTTCGATCATATTTTTATGATATGCGAACAATTATTGAAAACTGCTACGATGTTTTATTAAAAGGCGGATTTATGCACATCGTTGTCGACCAAAGTGCTTATGTAGGAATACCCATACCCACAGATACACTCCTAGCTAAGATAGCAGAAGATACAGGTTTCAAAGTAAGGGAAATGATTGTTTGCCGAGGAGCTAGCACATCTGGCCAGCAGCTGAAAATGAACCCAAGACTCAAAGAGCTGCTTAGAGAAACAATAATTGTACTAGAAAAACCACTCTAGTGTATTTGATAAAGCAAGCATTCGGCATACCTACGCCGAACTAGCCCTTTGAGCTTACGTCTGCCCGCCCAAACCCAGCGCATGAACTGTTCTGGTACTTCGGCGTATTCCTCACGATTGATTTTACGGCGCAGTGTTGAACGCTGGAGTGCTCCGCCGCCAAGATTGTAGGTGAATGACACTAGCGCATCGAATTGGCCATCTGTCAGCGGCACATTGATTAGGCGCAGAACGGCACGCTCTGCGATCTGGGCATCTTGGCGCAAGAGTTCTTCAGCCTGTGTTTCATCAATGCCTGCCGAAAAGTCCTCGTCGTTTTTCACAACATGGACATAACCGATTGTGGGATAGCCAGCCGGGCAAAAATAAACGGTTCGAGAGAAGCCCTCGAACCGTTTGATCAGGTCCAATTCGTTTTGTGTGATATGTCTCATTTTTCCAGTGTTCCTATAACTTTAAGGTTCTTGCTCCCATATTCAAAAACGCCATGCCATTGCTCTTGCCCGAGGACTTCTTTGCGCTCAATCATCAGCGTAAAGCGGTCAATGCCGTATTGCTTGGCCGTGGCGTAATCTTCCAGTGCGTACTAAGCTTTACGGGCCAGTGTGGTGGCCATTTTCTTGGCCGTGTATTCAAAAGCATCGAGCAGTGCTTCGAGCTCTGCATCGGTACACTTCTCATTTTGAACATCTTCAATCACGGCCTTGTAAAATAGTTTGCTCATGGTGTTATCTCCCTATTTTCAATTACTTTTTACACTTACAGTAACGCTTCATTCCTGGCGCTTATCAAGTGAATAAGATCTTGTTTTTCAAGGATTTGAGCGGAACTTGGCTAAGGCACGTTGATCAAACCAGAAGGACATGACAGCGGCAAATAATGCCTGTGTTTCAGCATCCCACAGGGCGATCAGTCCGTCGGTAATTCCGACACCCTGATCCAATAACTTGAACAGTGCAGCGGTTTTGACGGTGGCGAACAGAATGAAAAACGCATAGGTGATAATCGGGCGAACAGATGCACGCAGAGCCTCAACCCATTTCACCCCACTGGGCTGGCTGGCATGAGCATAGAGCGCTTTGCTTTCTGCCACATCGGCCTGCACCTGTATTTCTTCAAGACGCTGCGTATGGCCTTGACGTTGCGCTTCCGTATAAAGCTCACGGATGACAGACAGGTGCTTGTAAATGGCGCTTTGTTCTTTATCCAAAGCCTGTGCGGCAAAGGCCAGATCATCCAGAGTGGCCTCATGGATAGGTTTGGTGGTGTCTTCTTCTATGACACCAAGTGCCGGGATTTGAATAAATGCCGAAACATATTTGGCGTAAAGGCTGTCTTTAATCAGCTTTTGTAACGATGGTTTAAACATGAAACCTCCTTGATTTCGTAGGTTAAAATTTGCTCTTTGGTCATGTCGTTTCGGCTGCCGGGTTCTGACGCCGCCCAAAGAGCAAAGCGGTCGCGGTATTTCCTGCTTCAGGTCTTGTATTTCCGCGAGAACCCGGCATGTTTTCTTGCCTTCAAGGAGTTACTTACCGAGAGGGCTCAAAAACTGTCGGCGGCTCAGTGCAGATATTCCGCAAAGCCACGCTCCTTCAGCGATCCGCGAAGTTCGGACAGCGTCCCGTAGAGGGTTGAGCGTAGGGTTTTGGTTTTGCGTGAGATTTCACTGATGCTGAGCGTTCGCAGATCAACCAGCAGAAACACCAGATGCGGCGGCATCTGCTGAACAGCTTGTTCAAGGTCAATTTGAAGGTCGCGGTTGGTCAGGTCTTCGGTTGCAGGGTCAGGCAGAGCGTTGTCGTCGCCGTCCTTATCCTCAAGCCACGCATCAAGTGAAAAATCACTGATGCCGAACCCACGTTTTTGGGCGCGGGCGGCCTCAATGAGGCTGGCACATTTGTGGTTGAGGATGCGGTCAACAAAGGTCGACCATTTTGCTTTTTCAGGAACATAAGCCTGCTTGCGGAATAAATAATCCAGCATCAACTCTTGCTCGAGGTCCTCGACTTCTACGCCATGAATGGCGGAGTGCCGCATCAGGCTGCGTGCGTGATAACGGACTTGGTTTACGACATAAGGATAGATGCCCTCATAGTTGTTTTTGCTCATGGTTTTCGTCTCCAGTTGCGGTTAGCCGCCACGCGGGCGGGTCAACTGGGACTGGCGAAAACTCACTGGAGACCCTGAAAATCGGTGCGTTACTCAAGGCGCAAAAACAAAAAAGCCCCGCATGCCGGGGCTTTGGTGGGTGTAAATTTTTTTGAAAAAAATTTCAGGGTGGTCGGTGAAATTTCACCGAAGGGAGATTAGGCAAATCCAAAATGCTTTAATTGCTCATCCCAAATATCGGGAAATGGGGTTTGTATATCCTGCAGGCTTAACTGGCGCGGCTGCGTGCCATCCAAGATGGCCTTTTTGATCTGGGGAGCAAGTTGATTGAGGCGCAGTATCCGCGACATATAAGAGGTGTTGATCTGGCGTTGGCGTGACATGTCATCAATGGATTTATAGCGCCCCGTATCAAGCAGGTTTTGCCAGTAATAGGCTTTGGCAAAGGCCGTTACGAATGTTTCGTCTTGCTTGGGTGCTTCTTGTGGCGGGGTCATTTGGTAGCCTTCGGGCAAAATAATCATTTTCTTGCCACCATATTTCTTGATCCGCATTGGCACCCGGATTGAAATGCTGTTGTTCGCCATCATATTTACGCATTTATCCATGCTTTCTCCTCCAGTTTTTTTGTTGAAATGCCTTGCAGCCGCTTGTCTTGCTCGTCCAATTCCCGAGCCAAACTATCCATGCCTGCAGCCCTGATCCGGATATCGACAAATTCATAATTGACGATGACTTTTTCAATCATCAACTCAAGGATGCGTTGTTTTCAGCAGGATAAAGTTCTTGCCAGATCGGGACGATGTCATTCAGGTTGCTGTAAACCTCATGCTCCGTGATGGTCTCATCCTCTTTTTGTGCTTCGCGCCACGTTTCCATGATCATCTCCGGCGAGGCAAAAACAGCTTGAAGCTGATTCAATATCAATGCCTCCGTTTCATTGGCGCTGACATTGCGAACCTTGCAATCCGGGTTGATACCTTTGCGGTAATGTTCACAGGTGTAATAGCGATAAAGCCTGCCACCTTTTTTACGGGTATGACTTGCCACCAATCCACATTCGCATTCACCGCACTTCAAAAGCCCCATCAAAATGGCCTTGGTTTTCTTCCGCGTGATTGCGCCTCGGTTGATGGTATTTTCTTTCATGGTGGCGCGGACTTTATTCCACGTGTCTATATCGATGATGGCTGGATGGCGGCCTTCGTAGATTTTATCTTTATGTTTGATTTTTCCGATATAGATGGGGTTTTGCAGAATCTTATAAAGGCCGTCTTTATCCAGTGCTTTACCACCGATAACACGTCCGTTTTTGGTTGTGCGCTTTTTGCTTAATACCCCCATGCGCGGCAACATCTTTGCCATTTCCGTGGGCGACTCTGGTCATCAAAAATAGATCGAATATTTTGCGGATACCCTCAGCCTCATCGGGCTCAATCACAAGCTCACGGTTTTTGACCACATAGCCCATAGGTGTGACACCCCCATCCACATGCCTTTGCGTTTGGAGGCTGCCAATTTATCGCGGATACGTTCGCCGATCACTTCACGTTCAAATTGGGCAAAGCTGAACAGGATGTTCAGCGTCAATCGGCCCATTGATGTGGTGGTGTTGAATTGCTGAGTAACGGAAACGAAGGACACTTTGTGCTCGTCAAACAGATCAATCAGTTTGGCAAAATTAGCCAAGGAGCGTGACAAGCGGTCAACCTTGTACACGACAACTGTATCAATCAGGCTGCTTTTGATGTCGTCCATAAGGCGTTTTAAAGCTGGGCGATCCATATTGCCGCCTGTAAAGCGGCCATCATCGTAATTATCGGGAAGCTGGAACCAGAGCCTTCATGCTTTTGTGAGGCGATGTAGGATTCACAAGCTTCTCGCTGAGCATCAAGGCTGTTGAACCCCATGTCTAAGCCTTCCTCGGTGGATTTGCGCGTATAAATCGCGCAGCGTTTTTTCGGTGTGGTTGTGCTCAATGTTTGTCTCTTTGTGCTTTGTTGTTTAATCCGAAGAAGGCAGGTCCAGACCAGCTGCTGCCTGTAATGGCCAGTGCAACCTTGGACAGGCTTTTGTATAGGCAGCCTGCATATTCATAACCTTCCTCTAAAATGGTGACCTGATGCCCTTATATTCCCGCACCAGTTTGATACCGGGGATGGGCCGCTGATATTGTGTCTTGCGTTTCGGCTTGGCTTTTTTGCCAGAGCCGAATAAATCATTGGCCTGCTGTTCGATCCGGTTCTCAATCTGTGGATCAACGCCGTAAGCAAGCTCCTGCAGGCGATAAGCCAGTCTGCGGACAATGTGGCTTTTATGGCCACCGGGTGGTTCGTCCTGATACACATCCCGCCATAAAGCCTTTAAGTCGGATAACGGCATATTTGGGAGCGCCGCCACACGCGCCAGAAGTGTTTTATCCATTCTTCACTTCCTACGATTCTGCTTTTTTCTTTTGCTTCAAGCGGAGGCGTTGCCAGCCCAAGCCGACAATATGGGCGACTTCCTTTTGCCGATCTGCATCGGACACAAGTCCGGCAGGAAGTTGGCCCAGCTTGATTTGTAATCGCTCCCGTTCGGTGAGCTCTTTGTTTTCATGACTCATCAGGAACTCCTTGGTTTTTTGGTTCTTCGTCATGGACATGAATGCTTGGAAAAAACCTGAAGTCCAATGAATTAGAGGGATGTGTTGGCTCGAACTGACGGTTCAGGCGTATCTTGCGACGCAGGATGCCAAGTGTCAGCAAATGCACTACCTCATTGCGGCAATCTCGTTCATTTATTAGGTTTGGAGAAAGTGAAGACATGGCGAACCTCCTTGAGAATTATTGCGTCGTTCAAGGAGTTACTTACTGAAATGACTTGAAAACTGTCGGTTCAGTCAATGCTATGCATTGAATCAAATTAGGCTTGTGAAAATCATAAGCCTAATTTATATTAGGTTGTTAATTAAGATATAGTTGAAGTTTGAAAATGTCAATTTTGCTCAAAGATATATGGCCGATTGAAAATTTGGCCGACTATAAAATTCACTTTGCGAGATACAACCAGCACTCGCAGCCGCTAGAAGTATGGGGAAGAAGCAAAGAAGAATGGCAAGGCTGGCAGGAATACTGGCCGGGCCGCAATGATTTTAACAGGCCGCTTATTTTCTCACTCATGCAATTTCACTACGAAACCGACATCTGGCTGTTCGGTGGTGTGTTCAGAGTATTGGAGAAACATGCAGACCGCTATGAGGTTGAGCTTACTGATTTGGGCAAAGAGTTTATTGGGCGTCTGAAAATCCGATCATCTTATCGCAACCGCACGACTAGGACCAATATGGAGCCACATTACCATAAGTTTGAAGTGCAAGAGATTTTGCGTGAGCCATATTCCGGTAGAGCATTCTGCGGATACGATAAAATAGACTTATCATTTGAAGAGCTCGAAGTCTTGATCAAGAATGACAGGCCAGATTGGAAAACAGCACTAGAATGCGTTAAGGGTATTTACCCGATTACCGATACGCATACGGGAAAACGCTACATCGGCTCTGCTTATGGTGATCAAGGCATATGGTCACGATGGAAGTGTTACATTGAAACGGGTCATGGGGGAAACAAAGGCATTCATGATATGATAAACAAAGCGGGAATTGATTACTGCCGTTCTCATTTCCGTTTTGCGTTGCTTGAGCAGCGGCTTAGCACCCCCCCCCCGATGAAAAAATACTGGAAAGAGAAGTCTTCTGGAAACGCATTTTGCTCACAAGAGGCGAGCAAGGGCTTAACCATAACTGAGTGTAAGATGGATAGATTAACACAAGCACAACAGAGTTTATTACAGGCCATTGAGCGCCTGAAACGTGCCATGGAGATGTCGCCCACGGTACAAGAGCTTGCTGTGGAATTGGGGGTGAAAGCACCCAGTGTGTTTGAAGGGCTCAAGCGACTGGAAGATAAAGGCTATATTCGCAGACAGGCGCGAAAAGCGCGGTCCATCGAAATCCTCCATGCACAAACACCGGATAAGACCAACTTGACGGCTGTTCCTGTTTTGGGGATGATTGCGGCTGGCCAACCGATTCTTGCTCTTGAAAACAAGATTGGTCAGGTCATGGTGCCGAATAATGTTCTACGCGGGAAGTGCTTTGCGCTCAAAGTGCACGGCGACAGCATGATCGATGCTGATATTTTCGAGGGAGATTACGTTGTTGTGCGCCAGCAATCTATTGCTGAAAACAGCGATATTGTGGTGGCCATGGTTGGCGAAGAGGCCACTGTAAAGCGGCTGAGTATTGAAGGGGAGCATATTGAGCTGCGCCCTGAAAATCAGAAACGAAAACCCATCATCATAGGACAACAGGATGAACTTAAAATAATTGGGAAGGTCTTACACGTCTGCTCGGGTGTTGACACCGAGGCCCTCCTAGACGAACCCCAAGGAGGATAACTACATGAGCACCTATAATTTACGACGTTTTGCCCAACCTGATGTTTTGAAACACATCGAACAAGATAATCTGATTACTTTTCTTAAAAGGTATGAAAGCTACCTGACCGGACGCGGGTTCAGCTTTGAACTGAATGAAGATAATGAGCTGGATTTTGAAACGCTCTGCCAAGTTCTGATGAATCCATCAGAGGATATGGACATTGAATTCGTTGAAGCCTTGTTTTTCATTCAAGAAATGTCCGATGGTGAACATTTTGAAGAGTTGAGTGAACAGGCTGAAGCCAATAATATTGACACGCATGAAGATTCAACAGCAGCTGATTTGGCCTTAGCATTATGGCTGCACGATCCCGAGCTTTTAAAGCGTCCTCACGCAGAGGCGATGATCCTCAAGCCAAAATCATTCATGTATTTCCAGTCTGATCAAAAGTCCCCTGATACGTTTACTCTTCCAAAATCAGAAACCATGCGAACGCTGGAAGCTGATATGGACGCTTGGTTTTTGAAAAATAAACGCGGCACTGACTGTCGAATTTTGCCTGTCAGCGCAGAGGACGAAGACAAGACATACTTCCTGATCCGTCATGGCATGCCGTTTAAGCGTGAGGGCAAGATTGAATCTGGACAATCCAAGACCATTTTTTACCGCCCAGAGTTTCATGACGTGATTGTCTATGATCGTGCCAATAATGAACTAGCCGTCTTTAATAAGTCCGGTGCCAAGAAAGAGCGCACCATGTATTTAGATTTGTTCAGCCAACATCTCTTCGGTCAGGCTGAATATTTCCCCGGCGCAGAAAAATATACATTGCAGCCACTGATCGATAACGGCGTTGATGCTTTGGCTTGTGCCGATATTGATGGACTGGAAGATATAAAGCTGGTAGAAATCCAGCACCAGTTTCTTGGACCGTATAATGACAAGCAGACGCTACGCTCAAATGATGTGTTTGCGTCCTTAGCCTCAAGAGATCGTGAATTCCCGAACTTTGGCAGACTAGTCTCAGCCAGTTTTTCGGTGAAATTTGAAAATGCCAAACGTCCACGCATGGTCAAGGTGCGAACACCGAATATGGCCAACTTTGATCGCAAGGAAGATTCTCACCTGATTGAAACATGGCTGCGGAAACGTGGCTTTGTAAATGAGCAGAAAGAGGAAGAAGACAGCAAACAACCCGTAGCACATCAGGAGAGTCATGACGCCGTATCAATCGCCGCCATGGCGTAAACTCACAGAGCTTTCTGGTGGCAAGGGTGTAAAAGCTGAATGGCTAGACTTTCCAGAAGAATTGCTTGCCATCACCAATGAGCAGGCATCTGCCATTCCCTGTAATGGCCGAGCTGGGTGCTACATGAATGTCGTGCAACATGGGTCTAGCGATATTGTTGGCATCTGCACATCAGATACCAAGCAGTGCGACCGACGCACGCTCAAAAAATCAGAACTGGCGCTGTATCGCATAGATCATAAAAAGCTGGCGACCAAAATTGCTGAGGCCATTGGTTTTACTGAGGAAAATGAAAAGATCACGGGCCAAACGGCTCTTTGGAAATTTGGTGTGCTCAATCCACAAGCCGAGCATAGCTTTCCTGTCTATTGCTTTTTGGGCCAGACATCCTCGCAGTTGGATAAAATTGTCAATCAGCTTTGCATGGCTGATCAGACGTTTCTGTTAATTGCCTCCACCAGCAGTCTTATCAGCACTGCCAGCTCTGACGCAAGCATCAGGCATAAATCCAAGCTCATCGGCATAAATGATGTGCTCGTCGTTGATGCTGCAGGCAAGGTCACGGCGAGAGACAGCGCTCAAACCATCATCTCCAATTGGTTGGAAACGGTGTTGCCGAAATCAGCTAAACCGGGATCTGAGTACCAATTCCCGACACCAGCAGGCGCAACATGGGAGCAGTTTGTGTTCGAATTTACCGCAACAGAGATGTTGTCAGTGACATGCGGACAAACTCAGAAACGTCTGGAACCTGAGCATCTGAAGATGAAAGATCAGAGATCTGGAAAAAGAACGAACCAGTGGACACTCCTATTGGTTCTTGCAAAAACCGGGGGAAGCCTCTCGTGGCAGGATAGCGATGCAGATGATAAGCTAAAAAAGCAGAAGCAGGAATTAGCAAACAAACTCAAACAGACCTTCGGCCTTTCTGAAAACCCGCTTCGATGGTCGCGTAAAGAGAAGTGCTATAAAGCCCGCTTCATCATTCGCGCAGATGATAATGTCCTGCGTCAGCTCACTGGTTGACAATGCTAGGCATAGACTGCTGCGAACTGGTCAATTGCCAAACCCTTGATTTCCCATGACTAAAAGCTCCGTACTTCGTTTTTCCAAGTACGGTGTTTTTCAGGAAAGGGGCATATATAGGAGAAAAATTAGAGAAAAACGGGGTGTTTTTATAGAGAGGAAGTCAATTGCAAATAGCGAAAAAGCCCGCAAATGCTGGGCTTTTGAGGCTATGCCATATAAGGCATATGAAAGTTCGTTTTAGGTTAATGGCGGAGAGAGAGGGATTCGAACCCTCGATATGGTTTCCCATATACACGCGTTCCAGGCGTGCGCCTTCAACCACTCGGCCACCTCTCCAGAAGTTCGCACTATACCCAGAAAGAAATAACGTGCAAGTCTAAACTATACATTCAAAACCCAAAAAACAAATTCATTTATTAAAGTAAGAGCTTTTATCTGTTGAATAACAAGCACATCCCTTCTTTTTAAGAAAAAACTTTTTTCGTGGATAGGTTTGTAGAATACAATAATGAGAATAAAAAGATTGTCACCAGTTATAAACTTTCATGCTCATTTACGCACTTTCTGCTTCACAAAAAAATACTTCTCTTAAAATTAGCATACAGCCCATAGTTTTACACAATCAAATAATTAAAATCACTTACTTATACGTCATAGGAAGGGATGGTATGTGGGGGAAGAACATTTTAAGAGAGGATAAGCGGCTCTTATGCATTTTCTTAAATAGCACGAATTTTTGCAACATTGAGAGCTGTAAAATAGTGTGATGGTATCAGTTTTCTCTTTCATAGGATTACATAATAAGCCCTATTCTAAATCCTCTATTCAATTTCACACTTCTATATTTAGTTGATACTAAAGAAAATAAAATTCAGAAAAAAACTTTGCATTTTTAATTTAATATGTATGAATATATTTTATTTTCTAAAATGAAAAAATAGTCTCATTTTGATCAAATACAAAATCATAAAAATGCAAACCTGTTTTCATTTTTACCATATATTTTTAAATTCAGCGTTACAGTTTTCAAAATATCTAAAGTAGTCTCCATTATTTAAAAAAAATTACGTATTACTTCATACTTTTGATTATCGCATTCTTTAAGTGGGATATGGTCTCATAACAAAACAGAATACTCTAAAAATACTATTTTCTTTTTGTCGCCTAATGTTACAATATCTATTGCTATTTGAGAGAATGCATAAAAGGAATTTATTCTTTCTTAGAGTGTTTTTATCCATACATTACTCCTCCTTGTAATGTATAAAAGGGTAATTTTTATTAATTAAATATAGAGAAATTTAAAACGAAAAAACCCTACAATATTCAGGGTTCTCATTATGTAAAACGATAAATTACCATTATAAATTCATATACTGTATTAATGTTTTACAGCACTAAAGATCTGATTACTCTGCAAAATGAGCTCGTTCTTTCCCCTTAATGTTCTTTATTACCTTATATCCTTGCTTAGAGCACGTACAGCTCGTGCAGTTTCACATTGTAATGCTTTTTGTGCTAAAATTTTCATATCTTCAAAACTATGAGTCTGTAAACACGCCTTTACTGGAGAAATATCGCAAGATATCATAGAAAGCTCATTAATTCCCAATCCAGTCAAAATCATTGCACCAAAAGGATCTCCAGCCATACCACCACATACACTAACCCAACACTTATGTTGTGCAGCTCCCTGAATAGTCTGATAAATCATACGCAAAACTGCTGGATCAAGGCTATCAGCTTCAGACACAAGGTACGGATTTTGCCGATCAACAGCCATTGTATACTGTGTTAGGTCATTGGTTCCAATTGAAAAAAAATCAACATGGGCGCTTAATACATCTGCCATAATGGCCGCTGCTGGAACTTCGATCATAATACCAAGTTTTAATTTTGGTGCATCAACATCGTTGCGGATTTCCTCTGCAATCTTTTTTATAGCGACAATCTCTGAAACAGACATGACCATCGGAAACACAATCCATAGATCTCCACCCTCTTTTGCCGCTCGATATAAAGCACGTAATTGAGGCACCAAAAGATCACGTCGACGTAACAAAAGCCGCGTTCCTCGAACACCTAAAAAAGGATTGTCCTCTTTAGATAAATGTAAATGCGTAATCTGTTTATCTCCACCAATATCAAGTGCACGAATAATTAATGGCTTATCTCCTACAGCTGTAATCATCGCCCGATATATATTAAATTGTAGCTCTTCATCCGGAATATATGGATTCTCTAAAAACAAAAATTCCGTGCGCATGAGTCCAACACCTTCAGCCCCTAAATCAAGCGCAACAGGAACCTGATTTGCGTAGTTGACATTAGCCATAATACGAATTCTTTGACCATCTATCGTTTGCGCTGGTAATCTACACGCACTTATTTCACTGACACGTTTTTGCGCAACAGTATCAATATGCCTTTGAGCATCTTCAACGTCTTCAAGCGTAGGATTAAGGTAAATAAACCCGTTATCGCCATCAATAATAGCCTGAATATCAGACTGAATTGCTAAAATATCATCACCTGCAGCAACAACCATTGGAATACCAAGAGTACGCGCCAAAATAGCTGTATGAGATAATGGACCTCCCCATGCTGTTGCTAATCCTTTTACCCTTGTACAATCAAGTTGTGCTACATCAGAAGGAGAAAGGTCATTTGTAACCAGAATTACACCATGTGGAATATCATTTAAAAAGAACGATCTATAGGATGGATTGATTTCACCTAAAACACGTCGACCAACATCAACTAAATTAACAGCACGTGCTGCTAACAAAGGATTATCTACCTTAAAAAACATATCTGAAAATTGACGAACCGCTCTATCCCAAGACCAAGCGACACCATGACCTTCCGCTATAAAACGACAAGCTTGAGCTATTAAATTTTCATCTTCAAGCAAAACCATTTGCGCAGAAAAAATCGCAGCAGAATCTGCTCCCATACGCACTGTAATATCAGAAATCACAGATGCCATTTTATGTTTTGTTTTTGTAAGAGCATTTTCAAGACATGCTGCACCAGCTGCAAAATCAATTGGCTGATCTATTATGGAAATATCATTTTGCCTTAAAACAAAAATCTTACCAAATGCTAATCCTGAACTCGCTCCAACACCAGAAATGCCTTTTTGCATAGAGCGTGGATACCAACCATGAAAAGCCTTTGTTTGAGATTCCATTGCTCTCATCAGACATTTTTCACTAATACTCACTTTTTTTGCAATAGCAATGGCATCATTGAGAAGTTGTGCTCCTTCTGCAGCATCTGTAGAAAAAATCAGAACATCACCGTTTTTTGCTCCTAATTGCAATAAACCAACCAAATTTTTCATTTCAACGGTATATTGACCATGGCGAACTCTGATGGAACTTTGAGCCTTTTTCGCAAAATCAACCCAAAGAGAAGCTGGTCGTGCATGAAGACCACTTGGATAATCTAAAGTCCATTCCTGACACACAGAAAGGTCACCAATAAAAGTTTTTTCTATCTTCATATTTTGGTCAAACAAAGTTGTAACAATTTGTTGTTTGTCCATAGTTGTTGCAAGTACTTCAAGCTGTTTTTTATCAAATAAAAGAGACGTCAATTTTTTACAAATTTCTCTATAGCGATCTGGACACGCTGCAATGGCAATAACCAAATATGCTTTCTTGCCATCCTGCCACTCAACACCAGCAGGAACCTGTATAACAGCAACAGCATCCTTGATAATTAAATCACGATTTTCAGCCATACCATGAGGAATGGCTATACCATTTCCAAGCCAAGTATTGGTTGTTTCTTCACGTGCAAGCATGCTTGCCAGATAACACTTATCAACTGCACCAACCTGCACAAGCAATTCAGCAGCAGCATAAATTGCATCATTTTTATGATCAAAAGCAGCTGCAAGTTGTACAGATCTTATAGACAAGATTTCACCATCAGCAAAATCTACATTCATTGCTTCTGCTTTCTCATATCTCATCATGAATTCAAATTGCCTCACATTTGAACACCAATATCTCTGACACATTCCTTTTCAAAGCTGCATTTCCCAAAATACAAGCTATAAATACCACCACAGCTTTATTTATATTTTACGGAATATAGCTAAGTGAGGTGCTTAAATACCTCAATATAACCGATAAAACAATTGGATATTATTATCTAGCGAAGTGCTTAAAACCATTATAAGCAAATCTACCTCTTACTCTTTTACTTTACAAAGACAAAACCCCATTTTCTACAGAACCAATCACCTGAAAAACTATGTTTTCGAAACGCTCTCATTATCCTAAGTTATTCAACATAACTTTTCATTATTTTTCCTACAAGAAAGCATCCTTCCCAATCATCCGTAACTTCAGCTAATATTTTGATTGATTCCTCAAAGTTTATTTAACCTATTATCCCTCTTTATAAATTCATTACATAATTACAAATTGCTCCATGCAACTTATCATCTTTAAAATTCCGTGCTGCCCATCTTATGATATCAAACCCTCGATATATAATATTTATATATTTTAAGCTACACCTTTACTTCAATCAATATCGCAAATACACAATACCCTCTGTCGCACATTTGCAAAGTACGAACATCCCCCCCCCCCAAGCACCATCATCAATTACTAAAATAAAGAAAAACTCTACAAATAAGATAAATAAAGTAAAAAATGAAACGCAATGATTGCCTTAACCCTAGCTCTTATGCTTATTTACTTTCAACAATACACAATAATAGTGAAATCAGAAAAAATATTCTTGAAGGGCGCTGATTGCACGTTGGTTATTTTTATATCTTTAAACACCGTCCTCCTTAAAAATATAATTTCACTCTTGATTTACCGAAAATTCCTTAATGCACGTCACTTTCAAAGTCGTTTTGGCTGCCTTCTTATGGATTTTTTATCCCTATGTCTTTTTAAATGAATAGCCACACCTATCCACACTACCACCTAAAAACAGTATGACAACTCATCAATACCACAATGCCGATAAAAAGACCCATCTTTATCAAAATGATTACATAAAGAATGCTCTCATTAAATTTCTCATAATTTTCTGAAAACAAACTGCTTCTCTTATAAGAAATCACTAGACACTTCTTCATGCATAAAAAGAAAGTCTCTCTCACTATTATTATACAGAAATTTATCAACAAATTCTATCATAATATCAATATGTTCAGGACTAAATACTAACATAACATCGCACAAACTCTTTCCCTCATTGAGAAAAGCCATTTCCTCAATTGTACCTTTTTCGTATATCTTCTACATTTATTATAGTACCAACGCAAAAAGGGAAAGATAAGACTCTATCTTTCCCTTTTAATACTTATAAAACCACAACTATAATTCAATGAAATCCTGTTGATTGCTAGAGAGTGTTACAGATTACTCTGCTGCCTCCAGCATAGGAATGACTGAAACATAGGAACGATTACCCGCTTTGCGTTGAAAAGAAACCTTTCCATTTGATAATGCAAAAAGCGTATGATCTTTTCCAATACCAACATTGTTACCAGGATGCCAACGTGTACCACGCTGGCGAATAATAATATTTCCGGCAATAACGGTTTCACCACCAAATTTTTTAACGCCTAGACGTTTCGATTCTGAATCACGACCATTACGCGAGGAACCACCAGCTTTTTTATGT
The DNA here is from genome assembly GCF_042194695.1 of Bartonella sp. CM86QHHN. Lineage (NCBI taxonomy): Bacteria > Pseudomonadati > Pseudomonadota > Alphaproteobacteria > Hyphomicrobiales > Bartonellaceae > Bartonella > Bartonella sp. CM86QHHN. Next base: position 1,020 of record NZ_JBHIND010000051.1, on the reverse strand, counting down.
GCCATAGACGCTCTCCTTTAATCTTTCTTACTCTTTGATGCTACAGACGCTTTCTTCTGCGGCGCAGTCTTTTTTTCAACCGTTTTTTTAGCCGTCTTCTCAACAGAAGCAGCAGCTTTTGTTTCTTGTGGTGTAGTTTCTTCTTCTTTTATCGGTTTCGCAGCAACTTTTTTAGGTTTTGAACCACCCATTAAAATTTCTAAAACACGAAGCCTCGTAAATTCTTGACGATGGCCACGCGTGCGTTTAGAATTTTGACGACGGCGCTTCTTAAATGCGATAACCTTGCGCCCACGTGCCTGTTCTAAAATCTCAGCTGTCACCAATGCATCAGCAACGACAGGGGTACCAATAACCGCATTACCTTCTTGCCCAACCATTAATATGTCATTGAATTCAACAACATCACCCGCATTTCCACTAACTTTTTCAACTTTTACCACTTGATTAGCAACAATGCGGTATTGCTTACCACCAGTTTTAATGACTGCGAACATTTTTTATCCTTCCGTTCACTCCAGCTCTTATTTAATTTCTGCCTTGAAATAAGGGAAAATAGGCTGCTTTTTATCAGTCGTAATAGATCCCAAAGAAGGATAAAACCTTCTTCAACACAAATATGCGCAGATTTCCCCACGCTTATATTTTGTATATATGAAGGAATTTCTATTCTCTGTCAATAAAGTCCCATAAAAAAGAAAAAAAGGTTGTACCAAAAACAATTGAAGGTTATCTACCCCTTATACACTCAAATAGTGCCGATTTTTGTTTCACTTTATTATGGAGAGATGGCTGAGTGGTTGAAAGCACCGCACTCGAAATGCGGCATAGGGGCAACTCTATCGGGGGTTCAAATCCCTCTCTCTCCGCCACAGTTTATAAAGCGATATTATTAAAACTGTCTTTAATCGTAGCTTTCCGGTTGTAGCTTGTCAGCAGGTTGTAGCTTGCCAGCAGGTTTTGTATATTTTGCCACTAGGTTTTGTACCAATTTATTTTTTCTCAAAGAGTTTTAAAGAT